>JBDTPW010000050.1:0-2260 GCA_039932495.1 Ilumatobacteraceae bacterium | reverse complement strand
GTCATCGGCATCGATAATATCCACACCAAATACGAACCGTAAAGGAAAAGTTTTAGGGAACGAGTAGTTCGGCGATCTGAAGTGCGTTAAGCGCCGCGCCTTTGCGCAGGTTGTCGGATGAGACAAACAAAACCAGTCCGCGATTGCCGTCAATCGACGAATCTTGTCTGATCCGTCCAACAAAGCTTGGATCCT
The DNA here is from genome assembly GCA_039932495.1 of Ilumatobacteraceae bacterium. GTDB lineage: Bacteria > Actinomycetota > Acidimicrobiia > Acidimicrobiales > Ilumatobacteraceae > UBA3006. The sequence goes on along the minus strand of JBDTPW010000050.1, from coordinate 2,065 downwards.
TCCCCGCGGCAAGCAATGGGTTCGGAATATCGACGACCTCTACACCTTGCGCGTTGGAAAGTATCTCAGTTGCCTCACTTGGGGTCAATGGACGAACAAACTCTGCGTTGATCGACAGCGAGTGTCCCGTGAAGACCGGCACTCGCACGCACGAACCGGAAACCCTCAGATCGGCAATGTGCAAAATTTTGCGGCTTTCATCGCGCAGTTTTTGCTCTTCGTTAGTTTCTAAAGTTCCGTCGTCGACCAAAGTTCCCGCCAGCGGCAACACGTTGAAGGCAATTGGTCGCGCAAATACCGAGGGGGGCGGGAAATCGATCGCCTCGCCGTCAAAAGTTAAGTCCTGCGCAGTCTTGGCTCCATGAAGTATCTGTTCGTTCAGTTCAACGATGCCCTTTACCCCAAAACCACTCACCGACTGATACGTGCTGATTACTAGTCGAACAAGTTGGGCAGCGTCGTGAAGCGGTTTGAGAACCGGCATCGCTGCCATCGTCGTGCAGTTTGGATTTGCGATTATTCCAATTCGTGCTTGATCAACGTCTTGGGGATTTACCTCGGAAACGATCAGCGGAACATCTGGATTCATTCTCCATGCCGATGAGTTGTCAATCACCGTGGCTCCCGCGTTTGCAAATTTTGGAGCAAGTTCACGTGAAGCGGTGGCCCCAGCGGAAAACAGCACAACGTCCAAACCGGCAGGGTCTGCTTCACTGGCGTCTTCAATGAGAATTGGGCGTCCGTCCCACTCGACCTTGGTTCCGGCCGATCGGGCAGAAGCGAAAAGTCGCAATTCGTCAACCGGATACTTTCGCTCGAGCAGCAGTTGGCGCATCACTGTGCCAACCGTTCCCGTTGCTCCGACTACACCAACGCGCATCTTTTCAGGCTACTTGGTGATGTTTGCAACTAACCACCAGTGACTTGCATTGACTCGCTTAAGAACCTCAACGGTGACGCCGGTGGCGTTCGTTGTCAGCGAATGAAAAGGTGAATGACACACTCGAACATCTTTCAGAGAAGTAAATACGTTTGGATTGGTTTGCAAGAATTCGAATACGTCGTCGGGGTTCAGACGATTCGCTTGCCAGCCCAATCTCGTCGCCCACCGCCATGTCGACATCCGCTTGCCAGCGATTGGAATTCTCCACAGCAGGCGGACGAGCCGACCAAGAGGAACCAGTAGAACATCGCTGCCCTTCCGAAGTCGGTAATTGAGGGCGATCGTTCCACCGTTATGGACGACACGAATTGCCTCGCGGGTTAGAGCCAGGGCGTCTTCGTGATCGCAATGCTGCAGCGTTATATAGGAAAACGCCAGATCAACGGAATCATCTGGCAATGCAATTGATCGACCATCTGCGACAAGTGAGGTTTGCAGGCGATCGGCCCGGCCGTGCAGGCCGACGGTCTCACGGCATCGCTCGAGAAATGCGGCATCCACATCTGCCGCGACTACTCCTACACACTGATTGGAAAACGACGCGGTCATTCGACCAATGCCACATCCGATTTCAAGCAAGGTTTTGGTGGAGAGACGCTCTGGAGGAAATCCAAACTGTCGCATATAGCGGCGCACTTCTGCATCTCCGGTTTTGACAAACGAATCCAGAGTGAGCGAATCTCCGGTTTTGTTGTTAAATACCCAACCCGTTTCGCGAACAACTTCATCAAAATTGATGCCAGTTTCGGTGATTGTTCCTGCGCTATGCCATGGAACAAATTGCGCGCGTCGCCTGACCATCGAGAGCGATGCCTAACTTCGATTTGGAAGTGGGGCCGAATACTCCTCGCCGCTGTCGAGGTCAAATGCAGTGTGAAGGGCCCGAACGGCCGACTGCAGTTTTGATTGCTCAACGACAACAGATATTCGAATGGTGCTCGTCGAGATCATTTCGATATTGACATCGTTGTCGGCAAGTACTCGAAACATCTTGGCGGCGATGCCGGGGCTCGACTTCATACCGGCCCCAACAAGGCTTAGTTTGACGATGTTTGAGTCTTGAGTGACACCGGTTGCCCCAACTTCGGCTCCAACTCGCTCGACGATTGGCACAGCAACAGC
>JBDTPW010000049.1:0-13260 GCA_039932495.1 Ilumatobacteraceae bacterium | reverse complement strand
CGACAGGGTTTACAGGTAGTTCCGCGAATAGCGGCCAGCGCAGCTCGCTTGGGATTGATCGGTCGGCCGTTGCCACCTCCAAGTGAAGAGATCAAGCCTCGCGGCATCCGCCATTCCTTAACGCGCGACGCCAAAGTGGTCGGACACCACTATGACGTGGGCAACGATTTTTATCGACTCGTACTCGGCCCATCGATGACCTACTCGTGTGCATATTTCACCGATCCAAACGATTCGTTGACCGAGGCCCAAGAGTCAAAGTACGACCTCGTGTGCCGCAAACTTGGGCTACATGAGAGAACGGAGATGCGATTACTCGACGTCGGTTGTGGATGGGGATCTATGGCGCTCCACGCCGCCAGTCGTTACCGCGCCCGTGTAGTCGGTGTGACTATAAGTCAGGAGCAATTCAAGGCGGCAACCGAACGCGTCAAGGAGGCAGGCCTCTCCGACCGCATCGAAATTCGGCTTGAGGACTATCGCCAACTCGCCGGCGAGCGATTTGATGCAATTTCCTCCATTGGTATGTTCGAGCATGTTGGAAAATCCCGCATCGGCGACTACTTCTCGACACTTTCATCACTCCTATCGCCCAAAGGTCGGTTGTTGAATCACGCGATTTCCTCGGTCGGCGGTTCCAAACTCGGCCGACGCTCGTTCATGTATAGGTATGTGTTTCCCGATGGGGAACTGCTCGATGTCGGCGAGACAGTCTTGGCCATGGAAGCGGTCGGGTTTGAGGTCCGCGATGTCGAGTCGCTGCGCGAACATTACGCGCTGACTTTGCGGCGGTGGGTAGCCAACCTAGAAGAACATTGGGACGACGCGGTCAAACTCGTCGGAGTCGGGCGCGCTCGTGTGTGGCGGCTGTACATGGCGGCTTCGGTGGTGGGCTTTGAAGATGGCGGCCTTGGCATTCATCAAGTTCTCGGAGTACTTCCAGAGGCGGACGGCACAAGTGGGATGCCCCGCACTCGCAACAAATGGGTGACGACCTAAGAATTCGAGACAGTTTCCACAATCAAGAGTCGGGGAAGGGAGATTTGAACTCCCGGCCTCCACGTCCCGAACGTGGCACGCTACCAAGCTGCGCTATTCCCCGGTATTTTCTCGTCGAATCCTAACTGTTAACTGCCTTGATGTGTGCGGAAGATTCAGTGTCACCTTCATGCCATTGTTCCAACTGGGACACCGCGAGTGCCGCCCGTCGCAATCGGAGCGCATCAAGTGGCTTGATTAACCAACCCTGGGCACCGCTTCGCCTGGCCAGGTGAACATCGGCCGACCTATCGAGCAACATCAGGATCGGAATATTTGGAATGCGACCATCGCTGTGATCGAGTCGCAAGTCCATCGCCACCGCCATTGCTCCCATCGATCCACTCTGCATATCCAATACGGCCAGATCGGGAGTGCGCTGGGCAATTGCCTCCGGCACGTCCCGTCCGTTTTGACACACAGTGAATGAAGTGTCGGGAGTTCCTAATGCGGCGAGAACTTCGTCAAGTACCCATTGGGCATCGGTGGCCAACAAAACGTGCACGTTGAAATACTAGTTATTCAAGTTTGACGAATCGCGAACGAGGTGATCGGCGACCATGCCGAGACTTTCGCCATTTGTAACATCGTGGGCGAAAAGTGGAATGTATATGACCGGCGCAGGGGCAACATGGGCGACAAGTCCCGCAATACTCAATGCCTGATCGCTGGCGCGTCGATTCAGTTGGTCAAGATTGCGCCGCAACTCCGAGAACTCGTGGGTCGAACCGTCGCGCTCATTGATATCGGCGTCGATGCTCGCGAACGATGGTTGAATGCGATTGATAATCAGCGTCGCGGTTGACAGGCCTTCTTCGTGCAACTTGGATACAAAGTAATCGGCCTCGTCGATCGTTTCCAGATTTGGCGAAGTAACGACAACATAAGAGGTGTTCGGCGAACGGAGAAGTTTGACCACCTGTTCTGCGCGTTGTCGAAATCCGGTATCCATCCCATCGAACGCGCGAAAGAAGGCCAGTGCATCATCAAGCGCTTGTGTGCCCACGATGCGGGCGATGGCTCGAACTATCGGCTGCATCGCCGCGGCGAATACCTTTAGTCCGCCGCGGGCGGGAGTGAGTAGCAATCGATACAGGCGATGATCAAGAAATCGAATCAATCGATTCGGCGCGTCAAGAAAATTAAGCGCGTCGCGCGTCGGGGGAGTATCAATGACTACTAGGTCGAATCGTGCGTCAGCATGAAGCTGAAATAATTTCTCGGCCGCCATATATTCCTGTGTTCCGCTTAGGTTTTTGGAGATGTTGCGAAAGAAGCGATTGGACATGATGCGCTCAACTTGTTCCTTATCCGCGCTATACGTGCGAACCACTTCGTTGAACGTCGCCTGAGTATCGAGCATCATCGCCCACAGTTGGCCAGGGGCGGTTGGAGGCGAAACGATCTGGTGAGGTTCATTGCCAAGTTCGGTGCTGAGCCCCAGTGCATCGGCAAGTCTTTTTGCTGGATCAATGGTCACAACGACAACGCGGCGGCCAGTTCGCGCGGCGGCGATACCGATTGCTGCGGCTGTCGTGGTTTTGCCAACACCTCCACTTCCGCAACAGATAATGATTGAAGACTTTTCAAGGATTCGTTCGAAGGTCATGCAAGCAACCGAATCTGTCCAAGAACAGCGGAGGCAATGACGCCGCCGCTAGTTGTCGGGAAAAATGGCAGAGCAATAGTTGGTAGGGCAAGGCTCTTGGCCAGCCTGGCAATTTCCTGGCTTTGCAAGCGAATTCGCGAGTTGTGAAACTGTGCGGCTCGAACTATTGCAGATTGCGGATTGAGTGATCCGGAAATGAACAGTTCTCCGTGATCCTCCACATTATTTATTACTAATGGTCCAAGTTGGACGCCGACTTCTTCCTCAAGGGCAAAGGCGGTCTCCACTAACTCATTGACCGGAGTCGTCTCTGGAAGTGTGACGAGCATGATTTGGCACCGAGCGCCATCCGCCAAAAGTTCAAGTATTTCCTCGGCCTGTTGTCGAATTGGTCCGCCACCAACCGATTGGTGCAACGCTCGGGGGGCGGTGAGCATCGACACTGCATGGCCGGCGGCAGGTCCATCCACAACGATCAAGTCGGCAACACGTTCGTGCTCGAGCGCTTTGATTTTGCCAAGCACCAGGAGATCGTCGATTCCCGGTGCAGCGGTGGCGACGATATCGAGGATGCCACTTTTCATGAGCCGTCGCGAGATTCGACCCAAGCCGTGATTGTCGAGGTAGTCGCTCAGCGCCGCTTGCGCCGTAATACGTCGAGCACTGAGGTGGCCGCCGCCAGTTTGCGGATCGACGACGTCAATCTCGATCGAGTCGTAGCCGAGCGGTTTCGCGCAACCAAAGATTCGTTCGGGACCTGGTTTTTCATCCAATTCCACAAACAACACGCGGAGTCCTAGTTGTGCTGCAGCCATCGCCAGTCCAGCAGATACGGTTGTCTTGCCGACACCGCCCTTTCCCGCAACTATCACGATGCGGGAAGCGGTGAAGAATGTAAATTGGTCCACGCGCCCTCCGGAGGCTTCCTTGCGCAGGTTACTGAGAGTTTTCGCACTTGTAGCGATCACGTTGCCATTTGGTTCGATGCTGCTTTCCGTCCACGTGGTCGCCGCTGAGGATTCAGCGATCGACTTGGCGCCAGTCGATGTCTTTGCGGTGAGTGGTCTCATCGACAATTTGGTTGCTCACCAAATTGAGCAAGCCTTGGATCGCTCGGCGACCAATGGAGCCCAAGCCTTGATCCTGCAATTGAATTCGAGGGGAGCGGTCATATCCACGCAGCGAATGACACAGTTGTTGGAGCGCATCGACTCTGCCAATGTGCCGGTGGCGATTTGGATCGGCCCATCCGGCGCACGCGCTTACGGTTTGTCCGCCCAACTTTTAGCCGTCGCCGATGTCAGTGCCATGGCACCTGGCACACGCGTCGGCTTTACCGGCGTGCCGCTCAACGTTCATGGAATTGAAGTGGTGTTAGGCGAAGCCAGTTTTCGTTTGCGCTCGTCATCAGTTGGGTTCGTCGACGCACGCCGATTGGGCGTGCTCAAGCAGTCTGGCACGGACGAAGGTGTGCCAGTCGTACGCAACATGATCAATGTTCTCGATGGGCTGACCATCGATGGACAAACGCTAAAAACAACCGTCGAAACGTTGGATGGCAGCGGACAAGTTGTTCGTGAGACCACCACGACTCGATTCTTCAAACTCGATATCTGGGGACAACTCATGCATACGGTGGCTAGTCCTCCCGTCGCATATTTATTATTCGCAATCGGGCTTGCCTTGCTTGTACTCGAATTCTTTACCGCCGGAATTGGAGTCGCTGGTTTGGTTGGTGCGTTGTGCACCGTGTTGGGTTGTTATGGATTAGCCGTACTACCAGTTCGAGAATGGAGCGTGGCCCTGCTGATCTTGGCCGTGCTTGCCTTGGCAATTGATGTTCAAGTTGGAGTCCCGCGGTTGTGGACCGCGATCGGATTGGGCATGTTCGTCGTCGCATCTTTTACCCTGTACGAACCAATTGATGGTTCCAACATGCGCCTGTCATGGCTGACGTTGGTATCCGGTATCGCAATGATGTCTCTTGCCTTCATTGTTGGGATGCCATCGATCGTGCGAACTCGATTTGCAACTCCGACGATTGGCCGAGAATGGATGATTGGTTCGCCGGGTACGGCGGTCACCGACATTTCGCCGGAGGGAATCGTCAAAGTGCATGATGCAACGTGGCGAGCCAGAACCAACCGCGCCACCCCTCTCGCGGCGGGAGCCCCACTACGGGTTGTTGGAATTGATGGTGTCACCCTCGATGTCGAACCGCTGGAAGGCGCCGCCCGTGACTATCGCGAAAGTCGCAAATCTTCGCCTGCGTAGAGCCAATTGCCGAGTTGGGTGCAACCAAAATCTGCTCGGCGGAGTTGTACATGGGGTAGGAAGTTTGACGAATCGAAAACCGAAAGTGGGAAACTGAGAATGGCCACAGTAGATGGCGCAAACATTGCACTCCGAGTTGTGCCTGAAACTGCGGTACTTGCACCCTTTGATTGGTTGCTCTTGGCTGTACCCGGGCTCATTTGGGGCTCAAGTTTTTACTTCATTGCAATCGGCCTAGATTCCTTTTCCCCTGGACTCATCACGCCGCTCCGTGTGCTCATCGGATTTCTCACTCTAAGCACCATTCCCAAGGCCCGAGCTCCAATTCCACGAAGTGCATGGCCCAACGTTGCGTTGCTTGGTGTGCTGTGGCTGGCCGTTCCGCTCACCGCCTTTCCATTTGCCGAACAGCACGTGTCAAGCAGCGTGGTTGGAATGTTGAACGGGGCCACACCAATGTTCATCGCATTTGTGGCGGTGTTCATTGCGCGTCGACTTCCAACCAGGGGCCAGGCACTTGGATTAGGAATCGGGTTTGTCGGAGTTGTTTGTATTGCACTTCCGACCATCAACGAGGGTTCGTCGAGCACATTTGGAACTGTCTTGGTGCTGGGCGCACTCACGCTGTACGGAGTTGCATTGAATGTGGCGGCACCCCTGCAACGTCAATTCGGGGCGCTACCGGTGTTGTGGCGGGCAGAATTCGTCGCTGTTGTGTTACTTGCGCCGATGGGTTTGTATTCTCTTGGCAACAGCGACTTTGCATGGAGGCCGTTTGCGGCAGTCGTCGTGCTGGGAGTATTTGGCACGGCACTTGCCCACTACGCAATTGCAACTCTTGCTGGTCGAATCGGTTCGACACGAGCGTCCGCAAGCTTGTATCTCATGCCCGCGGTGTCGCTGTTTCTTGGTGTCGTACTACGCGGCGAAAACGTCGCCGTCCTGGCCATCGCCGGTAGCGCGATTGCGGTGCTCGGTGCGCTGGTACTTGGGCGCTCAAGACGTACTGCCTAAAGTTTTGTTCCGGCGAGTCGCAGATTGTCGCTTCGGCGAGTAAATCCTTGCTGGTCCAAATACTCGATGAGTGGTATCGCGTATTTTCGGGTGATGTTCAATGCATCCCGGAATTGGGAAACCGTGAAACCCTGCGGATTGGTATGGAGCAGATCATTTACCGCCTCGCGTGCTCGGTCGATTGATTTGCCGTGAAAAACCGTTCCATTGCAATTGACAAAGATCCTGCGCTGCACGAGTTGGCGAATAATCGCACCATCCAGTCCTTGCTGACTTGGCGGTGAAAATCCGGCGCGCAGGAATTCTTCAACGTACGGATGATTGGCAATTCCATCCTGGGCGGAAATGAACACGCGGCCGGTCACGATCCTTGTATCCGGAATCAAACCAACGGCGGCTTGCTCGTGTGCCGAGAGTGAGGCAAGTTCGACGCCGAGGTTTCCGGCCTCTGTGATCCTGTGCTCAATGGTTCGAACGGTGGATTCCATTTCCGGTGGTGAGACGATCCAATCACCTACGTTCGGAGCCACGATTTCGCCCGTCAGCAACTCGAGTTCGTGCGCGGAGATCCATCCGCGTTCGGCAATCACACGGCCGACCGAGAAATTGGGCGCCGCTCGCGAAATGGGTAATTGCGGATCGATATCGATGATCTCGCCTCCGCCAACGGTTTCATCTCTTCCGGTTTCCCTGAGTATGAATCGATCGTGGGGAAGTATCGGGATCTCTGCAGACCAACGCAGACGAACAGTTTCGCTGTGACCGGATGAAATGGAAGTACCTCCGATGATTCGCAGAGAAACTGGAAATTCACCTGATCCGATGTACATCATGTAGTCGCCGCGATTCCCGACGTCGTGTCGGAGCGAACCAAGCACCGACAGGCTGGCATCGCAACAGCTGGTCGGCCTCCACTGCCGATCGATAACGAGAACTGAGCCACGATCCAATTGATGGTGATCGATTCCACTGAGATTCAGCGCGCATCTCTGCCCCGGATCGAGTTCGTCCACGGATCTTCCGTGAGTCTGAATACTTCGAACTCGCACAGGTTTTCGATTTGGAAACGCAACGAGGTCGTCTCCCACGTGGACAGAGCCGTCGGTGAGGGTTCCGGTCACGACAGTTCCGGAACCTTTGATCGCAAATACGCGATCGATCCACAGACGAGGTCGTTGACGAGCAATTGTCCACCTGGGAAGAGCAACAATGTCTTGAAGACTTGCGCGCAACGAATCGAGTCCTGTGCCACTTGTGATCGATACGGGTATCACCGGTGCGTGTTGGAGGAACGTACCCCGAACGTGGACTGCGATGTCGGCCATGGTCGCATCAAGTGTGGACTGATCGACGAGATCGATCTTGGTGACCACAACAATTCCATGCGTGATTCCGAGTAGATCAAGAATCCGAAGATGCTCCTCGGTCTGTGGCTTCCAACCCTCGTTCGCCGCGACAACAAAAATGCATGCGTCGACGCCACCCACGCCGGCAAGCATGTTGCGGAGAAAACGAATGTGCCCAGGTACATCGACGAAACTCACCACGTCGCCCGATGCCAAAGCGGTGAAGGCAAACCCCAAGTCGATGGTTAAGCCGCGACGCTTTTCTTCCTCCCATCGGTCTGGGTCAGTACCAGTCAAGGCCAACACGAGCGACGACTTTCCGTGGTCTACATGTCCGGCAGTCGCAACGACGCGCATGAAACTAATTGGTTTAGCGGTCTGGTAGAAGTTGAAGCGCGGCGATCAGAATTTGATCATCTTCCGGGTGAACTGATCTCAGATCAATGATCGTTTGTTGATCGGCAACTCGGCCGATGACGGGCGGATTGTGTGCGCGAAGCGCATCTAAATGATCGCCTTGTATGGAGATGCCACGTGATGGAATTGTCGCTCCTGGGGCCGTGCCCGCTCCGGGGAGGGAGAGGGTGTCAACTACGCGTCCTCGTTTCGTAGAGGTAACAATATGATCAGCGCGGCAGTCAAGTTCTTCGATCGATGCGGCTGCCATTTGCCAGAACGGGACATCCTGACTAACCGAGCGGTTTAAGTAGGACAGGGCAACCTGCTGTAACGAGGAAATGATCAGCGTCCCCGGTCGCAATGCTCTGGCTAGCGGATGCGTGGCGCAGGCCCGAATCAACTCGGCATCGCCGACGATGATCCCGCATTGTGGTCCACCCAAAAGCTTGTCTCCACTAAAAGTGACAAGAGACGCGCCGTCTGCGAGTGTCTGCAAAGCCGCCGGTTCGTTGGCGAGCCACGCCGGTGGCGGCCCGGATAGCCAAGGACAGGAACTATCGATCAGTCCAGAGCCAATGTCGGCAACAACGGGAACACCAAGAGTCGCCAACTCAACGACTGGCGTGTCTTCGACAAATCCCTGCATGTGATAGTTCGACGGGTGGACCTTGAGCACAAGTGCAATGTCATTTTTCGACGAATCGATCGCCTTGCGATAGTCGCGAAGTCGTGTTCGATTCGTCGTCCCAACATCGACCAATCTGGATCCGCTCTGTTCGAGTACTTCGGGGATTCTGAAACCGCCGCCTATCTCGACGCTTTCCCCGCGGGCAACCGCTACATCGCGTTGGTCGGCCAATGCGCTGACAACCAACAAGATCGCCGCCGCATTGTTGTTGACGACAAGCGCGTCTTGGGCGCCACAAAGCAACGCCAGGAGTTTGCCAACTCCGCGTTGTCGCGAACCACGTTCCCCACTGAGCAGATCAAATTCCAATGAATTTGGGCGACTCGAATGTTGGTATGCAAGTGGCGCTCTGCCCAAATTCGTGTGCAGTAAAACTCCCGTGGCATTGATGACATCGGTGAGAAGTTGACGGCGAAACTGGGTTGCCATTTGCGATGCTTGATGTGGGTCACCCTGAGCGATGGCAAGACGTGCGATGTCAACAAGGACAGGGTGTGGGAGGTCATGATCCTTGGCGAGTTGGCGGACCAAGGCGTCAACCGACGGAGGTCGTTGATCGGTGGAGATCATTGAGGATTCGGCCACGCCAGCAACCTACTGCTTGTCGCCCAATTTGACATTTTGCGCCAGCGTAGTTGTCCAAAGTATTGCGCTGAATAGAGTTCGAACGATGTCTCAAGTCGTACCAATTCGACCGGCCGCAACGGTCATGCTTATCCGTGATTGCAATGCTGCGGCGTTCGAGGTGTTCATGCTCCGACGCACATTGTCCGCCGCGTTTGCCAAGGGAATGTACGTTTTTCCGGGCGGGCGAGTCGATGAAGGCGACAGCGCGAGTGAGTTGGAAAATTTGTGTGATGGTTTGAGCGACGAACTGGCGAGTAGTTTGCTTCAGGTTCCGAGCGGCGGTCTGGCATATTGGGTCGCCGCGATCAGGGAGTGTTTCGAAGAGGCAGGCGTGTTGCTCGCTCGGCAAGATTCCAGTCAAGAAATACTTCGGTTTGACAATCCCGACGTGGTGGCCAAGTTTGCCTTGGCTCGGCAACAGATAAATGATGGAAAACTGACACTCATCGAATTGTGTATTCGAGAGAACTTGCACCTAGTTACGGATTCGATCCACTACGTCAGCCACTGGATCACCCCAGTGGGGGAATCGCGCCGGTTCGATACGCGATTTTTTGTTGCGCGAGCACCACAGGCTCAGGAGCCGCTGCACGACGACAGCGAAACTATTGCCAGCCTGTGGGTAGAGCCGAGTGACGCATTGTTCCGACGTGAGCAAGGGGAGTTGGCGATGATTCCTCCGACGATTAAGAATCTCGAGTTTCTTGCCGAGCATCCATCCACCGCCGATGTTCTCGTCGCGGCGTCAAAAATTGGTGTGCCAACTACGATCTTGCCTCGATTGCGCACCGACTCGGACGGCAAAGTGATTGGAATTGTGTTGCCCGGTCAACCCGGCTACGACGACTAGTTAGTTAACGAACGGCTGATCGACTAGTCGATCGGAACAGTAGTTTTTTTCTTGAACGCCACCTCAACGGCGTCAAGAAGACGGGCGGAGCATCCAGCCATTTCGACAGCCGGAATCGTCTCTGCCACGATTCGCCGGGCGATCGACCGAAACTCGTGAGCCGCGGCGCTCGCTCCATTTATTGCCACCGGTTCACCACGATCTCCTCCGTAGGCAACGGCGGATTCGATTGGCACGCTTCCGAGTAGTTCACTGCCGATCTCATCGGCCAGCGTCCGACCGCCACCTTCTCCAAAAAGTGGATAGTTCGTTCCGTGTTCACAGGTAAACGAACTCATGTTTTCAATTACTCCGGCCACCCGGAGAAAACTTCGTCTGGCCATATCCGCCGCGCGAATGGCAACCTTTTGTGCCGAGACCGCGGGTGTAGTGACAATGATCAGATCTGTCCGTGGCAACATGCGGGCAAGACCCATTTGCACATCTCCCGTGCCCGGCGGCATATCGATGAGCAAATAATCCAGGTCTCCCCAATACACATCTTTGAGGAACTGCTCGACAGCCTTCGTCAACATGAGTCCGCGCCACATCAATGCGGTGCTTTCGTCGTCGACGAGCATTCCCGTCGAGACCACTTTGAGCAAACCTTTTCCGACAATTCGTTCGTTGGGAATAATCTGCGGTTTTTCCGCGCCGTTGATCCGTCGAGCCTCGAGGCGATCCGACATCCCAAGCATGCGTGGAATGGAGAACCCCCAAATATCGGCATCCAAAACGCCAACAACATGTCCTTCGCTGGCCAACGCGGCGGCGAGATTGACAGTGACAGAACTCTTACCCACCCCGCCCTTGCCGCTGGCGATCGCCAAAATTCGGGTATTTAGAGGAATCTGCGTATCCGGTGCCTGCTCGCGAGCATTCCATCGAGCCTTGGTCATGACGTTGGTGCGCTCTTCGGCATTCATCTCGCCCCATTCGATAAGCACCTTGCTTACCCCTGGATGTCTCTTGACTCGGCTCTCGACATCGTTCTTAATTTGGGCCCGGAGCGGACATCCCTTAATCGTCAATTTGATTCCAATGGAAACCACGCCGTCTTCTGTGACGGCAACGTGGGTGGCCATGCCCAGGTCGACAATGTTGTCGCCCAATTCGGGGTCGACAACCGCCCGCAATAGGTTCCGTATTTCCTCAACGTTCGGGGGTGCCACCCGTCGTTCGGCCATGCTTACAAGTTACCGCTTGGGTGCTTGAAATTTGATTGGCCACATGACACAGAACCACAACCAAGTAGTACAATAAATGGTGATGATTACTCTCACAGACACCGCAGCCACCAAGGTCAAGCAATTGCTCGAAGCCGAAGGCGCCACCGATCTCGCGTTACGCGTTGCAGTCCGTCCAGGCGGATGCTCCGGTTTTTCCTACGAGATGTTCTTTGATGGAGACATTTCAACAGAGGATCAAACGATGACGTTTGGAGAAGTCCGCGTCGTCGTCGACCAGGCATCGTCACAGTTGCTTGAGGGCGCCAGTCTTGATTATCAAGACGGTTTGCAAGACGCTGGTTTCAAGATCAACAACCCAAGTGCGACGCGCACGTGCGGTTGTGGCAACAGCTTTAGCTGATTTAGAGCTACAAAGTTATTGCGCTAAGGCGCTCCGTAATTTCGTCTGCGTCGAAAACCCCGTCTAGCCGATCGTTGACTATTCCCTGTTTGTCGGTGATGAATAGCGCAGGTTCGTAGGTCATCTTCAATGCTCCGACGGCCGGAGCAACCGTCGTAGCCGTGTTGTCGACATAGATCTCGGCATGGATGTAGGTGAACGCATCACCAAATTGTTTGCTCGCGGTGACCAACCCCTCTAAGCCCGGTGCGCATGCTCCGGTTTCACAAAATGCAGGTGTGCCGACCAAGTAGGCAATCGGTTTACCGACTTTCAGCGCATCGTTGAGCGTGATCTCGTGAAACGGACACACGTCTGGCGTGAGCGTGCAAATTGGATTGACACCTCTGTGATCATCAAATGTTGGCGTATCAAACCCTGGAAGTGCGGTACCAATTTTCGGAACCAATACTTGGGTCGGATCAAGAATCTGAATCGCCAACCCATCCTTGGGTCCACCGTTCACAACCAGTGAATAGATTCCAATTTCCGAGATGTCGGCCAGAAACGGCCAGTAGGCGATGTCAAGTCCGTTGGCATGCCTAGTTGCCGAAAGCGAGTCGGCAATAACCTCCCCACTGTCAGCATTGATGAGTTGAGCCGTGAGCACATCGGGTTGCGGGTCATCGTTGACCGTAAGCAAACCTTGTTGACTGGCCAGAGAAAGTGGCATCCGAACTCTGCCTGGGGAGAGCAACTCGGGAAATCGTTTAACCAATTGCACATCGTTTGGAAGTTTCGATGCAGAGCCAGTTCCGGAAGAACACGAACTGATCAATTGCGCTGTCGCGCCTAGACCAAAAGTACCGAGCGCGCCAATGAGCAATTGGCGACGTGAGAGTGTTGGCACGGATTTATCGTAGTTAGCGGACGCAGGTCTACGATGGTCGCCATGGCTACTTCAAAGAAAGTGCAATCAAGCGGTGCGAAGCCAGTTGGACCATACACACCAGTCGTGCGAGCGGGCGATTGGATCATCGTTTCCGGTCAACTTGGACTGCTAGACGGAGAATTGGTGACGGGCGGAGTAGGGGCGCAAACGAGGCAGGCCATTGTCAATCTAAAAGCGCATCTGAAATCGGCGGGAGTCACCATCGGTGACGTAAAAAAGACTCTTTGCTTTCTCACCGATATGGATAATTTTGATTCCTTCAACGCTGCATATTCGGACGGTTTTGGTTCCAGCCGCCCAGCGCGAAGCACGATCGGTGTGGCCGCATTGCCGCGAGGCGGTGTTGTCGAAATTGAAGCCTGGGCATACAAGCCAGCGAAGTCGTAGACATGACCGGGGGCGTATTGCTTGTCGTCGCTCTACTCGGTTTTCCGATAGTCGTTGGAATTTCTACCGCTGTAGTTGCGGCGTTGATTGGTCATTTCCTATGCAGAGATGCTGAAATCCGCTACGAGGGCAGCGAACTTATCGAGTTAAATATCTGAGCACATCAACGGCTGATCTCTGCGTGCGCAACGCTGCGCTCGTCGCCACGGTGGATAATCAGCGACAAGAGATTCATGGCGGATGGGTGGCCATCACCGACGGCTTGATCAGTGGATTGGGTTCCGGCGGTAGCGAGCCGACGTCAACGACAATTATCGATGCGACCGATTGTTTGGTCACACCAGGGTTGGTCAATACACACAACCACATGTTTCAAAATCTCACTCGTGCCTACCCGCCGATGACCAACGCTCCACTATTCGGCTGGCTGCAATCGCTGTATCCATTGTGGGCGACGCTCGACGAGGA
>JBDTPW010000048.1:0-4621 GCA_039932495.1 Ilumatobacteraceae bacterium | reverse complement strand
GCGCGGCGACGTGGCCGAATGGCTTAGGCAAGGGCCTGCAAAGCCCTGTATCCGGGTTCGATTCCCGGCGTCGCCTCCATTACAACCGGCTCAATTTTTCAAATTGGAATGCTACGGAATCAGCAATACGCGACCGAATGCCTTGCGGCTTTCGATGTACCGATGTGCTTCGGCCGCCTCTGAGAGCGGGAATGTCCTATCGATGACTACTTCTAGGTCCTTCTTCGCAATGCGTTCAAGAAGATTGCCGATCATGGAATATGTTCGCGCTGAGTTAAGTGCCATCTCCGCACCAAGAAACACCCCGGTGATTGACGCATTCTTTTGCATGATTGGCCACACTTCAGGCGGTCGTTCCTCTCGACCGGCTCGGCCAACCCAACTTATTCGACCGCGATAGGCGAGTGAGGCAACGCTTCCTTCGAGTGTTGATCCGCCAACCGAATCAACCACAAGGTTGACGCCCACGCCTTTTGTGAAGGACATGACTTCCTTGGCTGTGTCCGCAGTTTTGTAATTGATGCCGTGGTCGAGGCCGTAGTCTTTCAGGCGCGCGAGGCGATCATCGCTTGAAGCGGTTGCCAGGACGGTGGCTCCGGCTTTTTTAGCCAACTGAATTGTGGCAAGCCCAACTCCACTGGCTCCGGCTTGGACAAGAACTGTTTCACCTTTTTTCAAATGTCCAAATTCGAAAAGACAATCGTCGGCGGTACCGAATTCAACCGGAACTCCCGCCGCTTCGTTGAGCGAAAGTCCATCCGGAATCTTCCAGGCGAATGCGGCGGGAATGCTGATCACTTCGGCATGCGATCCAAATGCCATCGTCGCCACGACCGCCTGTCCGACAGTAAATGATGTAACACCTTCGCCAACTTGGCGAATAATTCCGGCTGCCTGATAGCCGACGATATGCGGCTTGGTGGCGAGAATTCCGCCACGACGGTTGAGGGTGTCGCCTCCTTGAATTGCGATTGCCTTGACGTCAACCAGCAGACCACCGGCGCGCAATTCTGGCTCGGCAACTTCCTCGTAGCGAAGAACTTCAGGGTCACCAACCTCGTAGTAAACAGCAGCTTTCATGTCGCTGATCCTACTTGCGTCGGCGAAGACCGAGATTGTGCAACATTTGGACAACCAAGTGGCGCGTTCGAAGTCGGTAGCGGGCTAATTGTGAGAGTTGAATGAGTCGCGCCGTGACTTCCCTCGCATAATTGATTGCTCTGGTTTCGCCGATACTTGCCAACGCCGTGGGTGGAACCGATGGAAAATTGACCTTGTCGAATCCATAGTTGTCGAAGTCGTCTTTGTAAATCTCTTCGATGATCCCGGCGGTTTCTACATCCAAAACGTCAAGATGTTTGAGGCCGAGGCCTTCGTTCAGTCGCCGTGGTTGAATGTGCTTACCTACGCGCTGTCCGAGTTGGGTGGCAAAACTCTCTAATTCACCTGGCTGATCCACTCGTAGGAGATGGGTGAAGTCAACCTGACTGCCGAGATGCAGTCGCTGCGATTTGAAATGAGGATCAGCTCCAAAAATCTCCGGTTCCGTGCGCAGCACATGTACAAATTTGCGAAATGTTGCCCCATAGTCAATGCGTCCATCGACCAGTACGTCCGAACACTTATCGACGAAATACTTCAATCGCTGGTTAGGTGCACGGAGCAGAATTCTGTTTTCCCATGCCGAGTACAGACGGGCGTACGGGTCGCGAAGAAAACCCACTCGCCACCAATCCCGTGACGTGAGCATGTGTTCCCGCTCGGATTCGCTGAAAAATTCGAAGTACTTCAGACCACTCACTTGGAGATTGTGAATTCCTTGGTCGACGGACACATTTGGCGCGTCTGTC
This sequence comes from Ilumatobacteraceae bacterium, assembly GCA_039932495.1. Taxonomy (GTDB): domain Bacteria; phylum Actinomycetota; class Acidimicrobiia; order Acidimicrobiales; family Ilumatobacteraceae; genus UBA3006. Next base: position 2,771 of record JBDTPW010000048.1, on the reverse strand, counting down.
CATCTCAGTCGTTCCGGCCGATAGGTACCGTTGGCCTCGGCAAGAATGAGCCGTACGGTGCTCGATGCGACCTTGGTTGTCGGCACATAGAGCACGCGCGCATGTTCGGCCACAAGAACGTGTCCCGAACGATTCTGTCTCATTGCTTTTTGGCCAGGTCTTGGAGTGCTCGGCTCCAGTGCGCGGCCATTTGTATTCCGCCGTGCCCTTCGTCATCGACGACGATGAGCGTGCTTCCAGGCCACACTTGGTGAAGCTTCCATGCGGCGTCGAGCGGCCCGCTCAAATCGAGCCGACCGTGAATGAGCCAGCCAGGAATATTGGCAAGAAGGCTGGCATTGTCCAATATCTGGTTATCAGTAAGCCAATTATTGTTTCGCCAGCAGTGCGTCACCTGTCTAGCAAATCCAAGTCGAAATTTGGGATCGTCGAATCGTGGATGTGGTCGAAAGTTTGCCGTCGTGTTGACGTGTGCGTTTTCCCAATTGCACCATGCTTCGGCGGCCGCATTGTGGATTGCTGGTTCTGGATTCATTAGTAACTCGTTGTACGCGTCGACAATACGCAATTTTCGCATTGAAACTGGAACGTGATTGGCGAACGCGTGCCACTCGGCGGGGAAGAACCGGCCGGCGTGAACGGTTAGCCAATCGACGTCGAATGCAGTCCCGGTGCTAAATGCGCCAAGAACGAGAGCCCTCGTTCGATCGGGGTGGCGTTGTGCATATACCGCGCCAAGAATTGTTCCCCAGGACACGCCAAAAACGATCCAATCGGGTATTTCGAGATGTTCTCTCAGTTGTTCCATGTCTGCGAGGTGGTGATCTAAGTTGATGCTTCCCCAATGGACATCATCTTGGGATGCATGGGGAGTACTTTGCCCCGCCGCCCGCTGATCATACAAAATTGCCCGATGCAACTGCGGGTCGAAGTTCTTCCGTGTCCCGGGAGTGAACCCCGCTCCTGGCCCACCATGTAAGTAGACAACTGGCGTTCCAGATTTGTTACCAACTTGTTCGTAGTAAAGAAGGTGGCCGCTACCGACGTCGAGAAATCCGCGATCAAATGGTTCTACGGATTGGTCAACCGGCATGAATGTCAATTTAGTCGAACCAAGTCAATTCTGAATCGTTAGAGTTTTGCGATGAATAAAAAATTGTTGTCATTGCGTCAATTATTTCGCTCGTGCTCGTTGCGGCGGTAGCAGGGCCATGGGTGTACATCAATCTGATCAAAGATGATCCACCCGCACGATTGACACTTGACACGATTCCAGACGAAGGCACGACTTCAATTGCGGCCACCGATGCGCAGGGGACTGACGGCCAGTGGAGTATTGCGACTGGCTCGGTTGTCGGATATCGAGTCAAGGAGATTTTACTCGGACAAGACTCGGAAGGAGTCGGCCGCTCCAATTCGGTGAGTGGTTCCCTTGTGCTTAGCGACAATCAAGTTGATACGGCGGAATTTGCCGTCGAAATCACGACAATCCGTAGCGACAGTTCGCGACGTGACAGCCAGTTCACCGGCCACATCATGGATGCCGCAACATTTCCAACCGCATCGTTCAAACTGAGCGCTCCGATCAGCCTGACTACTGAAAGTATCGACGGGAATCCGTTACAGGTAGAGGCAACAGGAGACCTCACCCTTCGCGGCGTCACAAAATCTATGACTTTTCCGATTGATGCGCGTTACGACGGCTCAACTATCCAGGTGGCGGGATCGATCGAAGTGGTATTCGCCGACTGGGGAATCCCCAACCCAAGCAACGCCGTCGTTACCACTCAGGACAACGGTCTGCTCGAGTTTCTCTTGAGTTTCACTCGTTAATCGTTTGGGTGGAGCGAATAACGCGGGTTGAGAATCGCCAAGCGACCCTTGCGATCGACGATTCGTCCCGAAAATGTCGCCTTCCTACCAACCGACAAGCCGGCAATTCGTCGATAACCCCAGAACACCACATCGATCGAGCCACTTTGGTCCTGAATCGTGCACTCGATGAATGCGGCGTTGAACCCCCCAGACCGAATTCGTAACAAGTACACGATTCCAGTCACAGTTGCATATTGTCGAGCACGAACACTCCCGATCTCCTGAACGATCTCGGTGGGTGAGTTCACTTCTGCTGACCTCCAATGACGAATGGAACAAATGTGACATTCGCATTCTTGACGCCGGCAAGTTCACTAGCAATGGAGTTGCCGGTTCGGTCGTGAAGCATTCGATGCCACCATCGATTGTGATGTAAGCGCGGAATAATTATCGAGACCTCAGTGTCTCCGTTGGCAAGTTCTCGCTGAACTAGATCTACAACTGCTCGTTCCAAACGACGATCGGGACAATTGATCAAATCCAACGGAATCTTCGTGAAGTTCAGATCTAGCCATTGAGTACAGAGTTCGTCTGCTTGATTGGGGTCGACTGCCACATGCACGGCACGCAGATCATCCGGTCTGATGCTGCGCGCATATTGCAGTCCTGCGGCGACGCTGCGATCAAGGTTGCCAACGAGGACTAACGCGACAAGGCGATTCATCACGCGAGACTCAATAGCCTGACGAACATCGTGAGAGAGGTCCTTGGTTTCTCGCTCGTATTGATGATTGAGCTTTACTAAGCCGGCCACTATTGCCGGTACGAGGATCATGATGAACCAAGCGCCGTGAGAAAACTTCGTTACTCCGATAACGATTGTGACCACGCCGGTCACGATTGCTCCAACGCCGTTTATCAGCAGACCGAGTCGCCAGCCTTTGTCCCTAATTCCG
>JBDTPW010000047.1:0-9150 GCA_039932495.1 Ilumatobacteraceae bacterium | reverse complement strand
GGGAATAACGAAAATAAAATCGTCGAGCAATTTGAAACCTGCATCGCCCGGTCTGTTGGTGAATATGACTGCCGAAATCAAACCGAGAACGACATAGGCAAACCCAACATTTCGGGCGCGCTTTCGTTGTTCAGCAGACAATTCGACGACGAAATCTGGCGGCGTGCTCATGCGCCCCACCCTCTAAACGACTGGCCCTCCACAGTTTGTGTGGCCTTCACTCTCCAAATTGCCTTGACCAGTAGCGGAGCGGCAATGAACATGAAAATGAGTGCTCGAAGCACGACGATCAAGTCAATTGGCACATCGGTGTTGGCCTGCATCTGTCGACCACCTGCCTGCAATGCGCCGAATAACACGGCGGCAAATGCGGTACCAACCGGCGTCGAGCGCCCGAGCAAGGCAATCGCAATGGCATCAAATCCGATGTTGCCGGCAAAATTTTGCGAGGCATATCCATATGTTCCCAACACCTCACTGGCTCCCGCCATGCCGGCGAATGCTCCCGAAATCATCATTGCCATCACCATGAGCCGCTTCGTGTGCATTCCCGCGTATTGGGCGGCGTCCGGATTTAGTCCAACGGACCGGAATTCGAAGCCGACCGTGCTGCGTTGCAACAACCACCAAAACACGATTACCGCGAGGACGGCGACGAAGAAACCTGTGTGCGCGAGCAGGTCCTTCCGATCGTCTAGGAACCAGAACAGTCTCGGCAATATTCCCTCTGGGTTTACCAGTTTGGAAATCGGATCTGTTCGTCCCTCTCTTTGAAATATTGTCGTCTTGAGCAGCCAGAGGACAAGAAACGCGGCCATGTTGTTGAGCATGATCGTTGTGATGACTTCATGTGCTCCCGTGCGAGCCTTGAGTATTCCCGGAATTGCTCCGTAGAGAGCGCCGCCCAATGCGCCCGCCAGAATCGCAACCGGGATCTGAACGATTCCCGGTCCGTGCATCGAGAAACCAACCCACAGAGAAAACATTCCACCGGCCAACATCTGTCCAGTTGCCCCGATATTAAATAGACCTGCTTTGAAAGCGACCGCCACAGAAACGCCGCACAGCAAAAGTGGTGTCGTACTGCTGATCGTGTTCGATAACGCGCGCAACGAGCCGAACGAGCCGATGAACAATGCAGAGTATGCATCAAACACGGTTCCAAATGCAGTGCCGAAATCACCCTCACGCAGTGACGTGATGTCGGAAAGGACGATGATGACCACCCCGACGATCATCGCCGAAATTACCGCCAACAACGTGAGTCGTATCGATGTCGTTCGTGCTATCCGATCCAACACTTTTTTGGCGTAGTTTTGATTCATCACGAAGCCTTGAGTTGATCAGGCGACGATCCCGCCATGTACAGGCCGACATCCATCGCACTCGTTGTCTTGGGGTCGACGCTGGCCACAAGTCGCCCTCGATACATGACCAGCAGCCTGTCGGCAAGGGTCATGACCTCGTCCAACTCGGTACTGACAATGAGCACACCGACTCCGGAGTCGCGCTCCTCGACTATCCGCTGGTGGATGTATTCAATCGAACCAACATCCACTCCTCGAGTTGGTTGAGATGCAATTGTTAGCCGCAGAGCACGGCTTAATTCGCGAGCCACGATCACCTTCTGCTGATTACCCCCGGACAACGTGCTTGCCAGCATGTCGGCCGATGGTGTGCGGATATCGTACTTTTTGACCAGGTCTTCCGAAAGTTGCCGAACATCGTCCCAATGCATGACCACGCCATTGCTAAATGCTTTGTCGTGGTATCGGGTTAACACAAGATTTTCGCCAATTGTCAGCCCGCCAATGAGCCCCTGACGGAGGCGATCCTCAGGAATATGGGCGATCCCCAATTCATGTCGTTTGCGCGGCGAGAAATTAGTGATGTCGACGCCGTCGAGAGCGACGACACCTGCGGACGCCTTTCGCAATCCGGTGAGCGCCTCTACAAGCTCTGTTTGACCATTGCCTTGTACACCGGCAATCCCCACAATTTCACCTTCTCGAACATCAAAACTGACGTCCTGCAAGATTGACCGACCATCCGGGTCGACAACGTGCAAACCGTTAACGCTCAAAACTGTCTTGCCGGGCTTGGCCGGTTTCTTATTCACTACAAGCAAAACTGCGCGCCCAACCATCATTTCCGCTATTTCGCCTTCGGTCGCCGTGCTTGGTTCGACTTCGCCTACTACCAGGCCGCGACGCATAACGACTATGCGGTCCGAGACCGTAATCGCCTCTTTAAGTTTGTGAGTAATAAATACGACGCCACGACCGGCATCGATGAGCGTCTTGACGATGCCAAAGAATTCAATAATTTCGCCTGGAGTGAGAACGGCGGTCGGCTCGTCGAACACAACTATTTGTGCATCGCGCAACAAAACCTTGACGATCTCGACACGCTGCTGAACACCGACCGGAAGATCTTCAATTTTTGCGTCGGGATCCAGATTGAGGTGGTATCTGTCTGACACCTCGCGGACCATCGCTCGCGCCTTGTCGATATCGAGGGTTCCGTATTTGCCGGTTGGTTCGATTCCCAGTACGACATTCTCTGCCACGGTGAAGACAGGAACGAGCATGAAGTGTTGATGAACCATGCCAATGCCAGCGGTAATTGCATCGGCTGGCGACAAAAACTGAGTGGACTTGCCGTCGATGACAATTTCACCTTCGTCCGGTTTGTACAGTCCGTATAAAACATTCATCAACGTCGACTTGCCCGCCCCATTTTCGCCAATAAGACCGAGAACTTCGCCGGTCTGCAGGGTGAGATTCACTTGATCGTTGGCAACAACTCCGGGAAAGCGTTTTGTGATTCCCCGTAGTTCTAATTGCACCCAAGCCCCCAAGCCATGAAATGACACACTAATCGAAAGTGGAGGCCACTCTCGTGGCCTCCACTTTCAAATTATTACTAGATATGAATTACTTAAAGGTGAGAACTACCAGGTAATTGAACCGTCAATAATTCCGGCTTGGACTGCGTCAAGTTCTGCCTGAAGTTCAGGAGTGATTGTGCTTGTAATCGCAAGACCAACACCACCATTTTCGAGCGTTCCGAGATAGTCAGTTCCGCCACCTTCACCATTGAGTGCGCTTTCCACCGCGGAAATTACAGCGGCGTCAATCTTCTTCAAGACTGAAGCGATGTACACCGTTGCATGATCTGGGTTTGACACCGACATGTCGACGTCAACACCAACGATCGTTACCGCTCCGGCTGTTTCCATGGCATAAGCCGAGGATCCAAGACCTACTGGACCGGCTACTGGGAAGATAATGTCGGCGCCTTCATCGGCAAAGCTCTTGGCAATATTCTTGCCATCGTCCAAGTTGTTGAAGTTTCCGGCGAACGTACCGTCTTGGGCGACTGGATCCCAACCGAGTGCTTTCACTGAGGTTCCCTTTTGTGCGTTGTAGTACTCAACACCCTTGACAAAACCCTGCATGAAAATTGTGACTGGTGGAATATTGATTCCGCCAAATGTCGCAACGGTGCCCGTTTTCGTGGTCGCAGCTGCCAGGTAACCGGCCATGAATGATGGCTGGTCGGTGGCGAATGTGAGACCTTCGACGTTTGCAGCAGACGTATTTGAGTCGACGATTGCAAAGTGAATATCTGGGTTCGCCTCGGCCGCGGCCTTGGTTGCATCAGCAAGCAAGAAACCCACGGTGACGATGATATTGCATCCCTTGTCAACGAATGACTGAATGTTTGGTGCATAGTCAGCATCGGTGACCGATTCGAGCAAGTCTGTCGTCACACCGAGTAGTGACTCGGTCTGCAGCAAACCTTCGTAAGCAATCTGGTTGAAGCCCTTGTCGTCAACTCCACCTGAGTCAGTGACCTGACAGGCAAGTCCTGTTGGAGCAGGAGCTTCTGTCGTGTCGGTTACTGCCACGGTTGTGTCTGTTGAATTGCTATCGCTCCCGCATGCTGCGAGACCAAAAACTGCAACGAGACCAAATGCAAGACCTTTAAAAGTCTTTCTTCTCATTATTTTCTCCCTCTCATGAACCAATTGGCCCATGTGTCAATTTGATGCGATGAGCATACTACATAATGGTCAAAGTCGAGATCGACCTACTCTGATTACCAAGTGTCAATCATCGGGCGCTTTTTGCCGATTCTGTCAGGAATTTTCGGACACGCATTCAAAGTTGAAATTAACCGCTGTCGAGTTTCTGCAGGATCGATGACGTCGTCAATCTCGACATGACTGGCCATATTCAATGCGCCGCCGCGGTGGTATGCCTCCGCAATTAGTCTTGCCTCCAGGCGTGCCCTTTCATCTGGGTCCGCGATTGCATCGAGTTCTCGTTTGAAACCAAGTCGAACCGCCCCTTCCAAACCCATCCCTCCAAATTCGCCGGTGGGCCACGACACAATCATCTCGGTGGCATGGAAACTTCCCCCAGCCATGGCCTGGGCTCCAAGTCCATATCCCTTGCGTAAAACCACGGTGAGCCATGGAACCGTGACACTGGCGGCTGTGACGAACATTCGCGAAAAGTGGCGAACTTGAGCACTTCGTTCGGCATCTGGCCCGACCATGAATCCTGGGGTGTCACACAGCGAGATGATCGGCAGGTCGTATGCATCGCACAACTGAATAAATCGGGCGGCCTTGTCGGACGCGTCCGCATCGATTGCTCCGCCGAGATGAGCGGGATTGTTGGCGATGATTCCAATTGGACGACCTTCCAGGCGAGCCAAGGCGGTGACAATTCCAACGCCGAACTCTTGGCGCAGCTCAAGGGTGCTGTCAATGTCGGCGAGGTTGGTCATCACCGCTCGAATGTCGTAGATGCGACTTCGCTGTTGGGGGATGAGAGCACGAAGTGTTTCGTCCGGATGGCGCAACCAATTGTTGGTTGTCCCTTGGAAAAAGGCCAGATACTTTTTCGCCGCTTCAACCGCCGCGGCCTCGTCTACAACCCGAATGTCCACGACTCCGTTTTGGGTTTGGACATCAATTGGACCAATGTCAGTTGGTGCAACGACTCCAAGGCCACCACCCTCGATCATCGCCGGACCGGCCATACCAATATTTGAGTTTTCTGTGGCGATGATGACATCACAACAGCCAAGCAACGCCGCATTACCGGCAAAGCAGTAACCGGAAACAATTCCAATAGACGGGGCCAGTCCGGACAGACGTGCAAAATTGGAAAACGACATGACGTCGAGGCCCGCCACTCCCGGCGCATCCGTGTCACCGGGTCGACCTCCCCCACCTTCGGCAAACAAAACCACCGGCAAGCGCAACTTTTCGATAATCGCAAATAAGCGATCCTTCTTGCGATGGTTAATGAATCCTTGAGTGCCAGCGAGGACCATGTAGTCGTAGCCGACGATCGCACAGCGGGAATGTTGGAGGTCGAAAAGTTCTCCGTTCACCGTGCCAAGTCCGCTGACCAGACCATCTCCTGGTGTTCGGTCAATTAGTTCATCCATGCCGCGACGTTGCCGTTGGGCGGCGACGGCAAATGCGCCGTATTCAACGAACGATCCCTCGTCGAAAAGATCGGCGATATTTTCCCTGACGGTGCGCTGACCTTGTTTGTGTCTTTTGCTCACGGCATCCGGTCGCGCCGCGTCGCTGGTTCGTTGTCGACGAGTTCGATACTCGACGAGATCGTCGCGTTGGTCGGCCGTTACTTTTTGGGAATCGGTTTTTGAGCCAGGTTGCTCAGATTGCGGTACTCGGGGTGAGAGCTCGACGAGCCGTTGATTATTGGCAACTGTGTCGCCCACGGTTACCAATATTTGGCTGACTATTGCCGACACTCCGGCGTAGACAGGGTGTTCCATTTTCATTGACTCAATGACTATGAGTTCATCGCCAACATCCACCGAGTCGCCTACCTGTACCGTGATCGCGACTACGGTGCCGACAAGCGGTGAAACGACAACGATCACGATTGTTGATTACGAGATGTGATCGCCTGCCGAAGGTCGACAATTTCCTTTGTCAGCTCGGTGATTTGACCCTGCAAAATCATGTCTGGTCGCAAGGTAACAACAACATGACCATTGGCCCCGAGAACTGCCGTATCGATATCGCTGAGACCTCGTGCCCCCTGCTCACTGGCATCCTCGAGTAAATCTGCTTCACTAATTCTCTGACGACGTAATGCCTTTTGGTTAACGACCCCACCAGTTACAAGATTTGCCGGACGACCGATAATAACTTGGTGTAACCATCGATTTCGACTAACCGAATACTCGAGTAACCAATTCACCGCAAACAGTGTCGTGGCTCCGATGAGTGCCCCGGTGATCGATAAGTCCTGGCCGATGATCCCGTTTTGTACCGCATTGGCTACGGCGAGCAGGACCACGAGTTCGAGGGCATTATGTTGTCCGAGTTCACGTTTTCCGCTGAGGCGAAGTCCAATCACAAGAAACGCATAAATGATTATTGGGCGAACGATTTTTTCCGCAATTGAGATGTCTAAATGAGTGATCGAGTTCCACATTGCAATAAAACTAGTGCTCGATGATCGACGGCAGACCAGTCGAATATTGCCTCTTTATTGACAAACGGTCGGGACCGGTTTGCCGACTCGGAAACCTTTTATTTCAGTCACCAGTTCCAAACGCAAAGAGTTGTTGGGTCTGCTTACGTGGAGGCATTCGGCGAACCAGTTGGTGGGTGATCTCCAAGTCTGCTTCCATATCGGAGTAGCACGTGACATGTGTGCGCGGCACTCGTGAGACAATTGCCCGCACAACCATTTTTGCCATCGCTGAAAGATCACTGAGAGGTCTTTGCCGATGCGCAAGCTCGCCGATTTGTACCTCGCAGATTGATTCTGAACCGTATTTGGTCGCCAAATCGAGAACGATTCCAATGTCCACTCCATAGTCGGCATCCAGCATCAGAGCACCGAGAACTTCGGTCCTTCCTGCAAACATGCCCGAGAGCGGATCGCGCAGATGCTCTAGTTTTGGGAAGAACATCTCCAGAAGTGGTCGCGCGGTCAGAGTGGTGACTCGACCACCCACTACTTTGTTTCCGGTATTATCCAGACGGCAGAACGAACCCTTGACAAGCGTGACTATTGGGTCTTCAAGTAGCGGGGCAAAAAGTGATTCCACCATGTTCTCCGGATACGAAACTAAGTCCGCATCCACCCATCCGATGAGTTCGGTTTGACACGCCCTCAGCGAGGCCCAAATCGCATCGCCCTTGCCGGCGCTACCACCAAATTCTGCGCATACATCGCGGGTACTGATCACACGCGCCCCGGCCTCCCACGCAACTTGAGCAGTGAGGTCACTCGATCGGTCATCCACGACGATGACTTCATCGATCAGTTGACGACGTCGCTGATAGTGCTCGTGTAGATGTCGAACGATGTTGCCCACCGTGGCTTCTTCGTTGTGTGCTGGAATGCACACGGTAATTGTTGGTCGTGATTTGCAGATCGACATGCACCTATTATTTCGGATCCCGCGTTACGGTTTGATCAAGAATTTCTCACGATTTCATCACAAATTGATGTTATTTAACTCGAAAATGACCGATAACTACGCGACTGACCCCCAATGGCATGTGTGGGTGGCACAATTTATCCATTCCTCTGACAATTCTTTACATTGAAGACGATGACAAGATCAGAATTGTATTGAGCGCTGCCCTTGAAGATGAGGGTTACGTCGTTGTTGAAGCCGAAACGGGTGAGATTGGCATCACTCTTGTAGATGAACACCCTGTAGATCTGGCCATCGTTGATCTGCGGTTGCCAGAAATGAGCGGCTTTGAGGTAGTCCGAGAACTGCGCAAGAAGTCGACAATTCCAATTGTCATCTTCACGGCGCATGGTGATTCCCACGATGTGGTAGCCGGTCTCGAAGCCGGCGCGGACGATTTTCTTACAAAGCCAATTGGATCCAAGGAACTTGCGGCCCGTCTCCGCGCAATTCTACGTCGTGCGCACACAAGTGTCGATAGTGAAGTGTCTCGAGACTTGATCGTCGGAGAAGTTCGACTGCGACGAGGTAGTCATGAATCGTTCGTCGGTGAGGCACCACTTGCTCTCACCCGAACTGAATTTGAGGTTATTGTCCAACTTGCAACACGATCCCCGGAAACTGTGAGCCGCACCGATCTCCTCGATCGCGTGTGGGGTTATGACTACCTCGGTGACACTCGTTTGGTGGATATGCAGATTTATCGCCTTCGCGGCAAACTTGCATTTCATGGATTACAGGACAAGATTGTCACCGTGCGCGGTGTCGGCTTCAAGTTGTTGCCCTGAGAATTACTGAAACCAATGGCGATCGCTTGGACACCCACCCTTCGCGCAAAGTCGCTCGCGGTTGGTTGTGTTATTGCGCTTGTTGTATCACTCATTGCCTCTAGCGCTACATACTTAACCGCTCGCCGATACCTTCTCAATCAACGTGAAGCCGTCGCCATTGCTCAGACATTTGCTGCTGCTCGCCTCGTTGCGGGTGGGTTGGCTGACGGACAGGAGCCCCTAGATGCTTTGCTTGAAGCCACACGGGGACTCGGCGGTTCACAAGCATTGCTTAAAATTGATTCTAAGTGGCTGGTATCGGGTGTAGGCATTTCTGAAACTGATATTCCAGAAGCACTCAAGTCCTCGATCATTGAACGCAGACCATCTCGTCAGCGAACTGTGGTTGCCGACAAGGTACTTCTGTTTACCGCGATACCAATCGAAATTGCTACTTCACCTAATACCACATTCGTTGGCATAGCCCCGTTGGTGGAACTAGACCGTGCGCTGACATACCTGCGAAATGCCCTTGGCATTGGCATCATTCTGGCAACCTTTGGTGGCGGTGTCATTGGATTGTGGTTGTCCCGTCGAATTTCCGAACCTTTACATACCATTAGTAATGCAGCCGCACAGATAAGCGCGGGAGATCTCAAAGTACGTATTAATGAGCCTCGCGAACCAGACTTGGCAATGATTGCACGCTCATTCAACACTATGACGGCGTCGATGCAGGAAAGAGCCGAGCGAGATATTCGTTTTGCCGGTCACATCAGTCACGAACTGAAGTCTCCGCTGACCGTCATACGTGGCGCAGCAGAACTCGTTGCTTCGCGGCGCGCCGAATTGCCAGAGCGCGCCCAATTCGGCGTCGACCTACTCATCG
>JBDTPW010000046.1:0-5626 GCA_039932495.1 Ilumatobacteraceae bacterium | reverse complement strand
CATGAGACGGAGAGTCAGGTCATTCTCAACGGCAGTTACAACATTAATTTCACTATGGATCTCGCACTTAAAGACCTCGGATTTGCGATCGAGTATGGCCGACAATTTGGAGTGCCTCTTGATTTAGCGGCAATGACCCACCAAACCTTCCTTCGAGCGCACGCTCAATACGGGGGCCAGGCATGGTCGTCTCAGGTTGTCAAACTTCTCGAAGACGCGCTCGGGACTGATCTTCGTGCCCCCGGGTTCCCAGCCGAGTTGCAATAGATTGGATCCAAGTGGGCCACGTTGAAAAGCTACGGATAGAACTTGCGGCCGCCTTTAGGTGGGCGGCCAGGCTCAATTACCACGAAGCGACGGCAAACCATTTCAGTGTCGCGGTATCGGGCGACGGCAAGGACTTCTTGATCAACCCGCGCGGCCGCGCTTTTTCCCAAATCCGAGCAAGCGACCTGGTTCTCGTAGATTCAGCGAATCGTGGCGATGGAACTTTGGGCCGCCTCGTCGATCCGACCGCCTGGATTCTCCACGATCATGTTCACCGGCATGTCCCTCGGGCGCGGTGCATGTTGCATACACATATGCCATACACAACCGCGCTGGCCTGTTTGAAGGATTTCGAATTTCTGATGCTGGATCAAAACGCGTGCCGCTTTTATGATCGGATCGCCTACGACCGTCACTACTCAGGCATGGCACTCGACGCCACAGAAGGCGAACGGGTGGCAGCAATGCTCGGCGAGGACAAGAGCGTTCTCTTTCTTGGAAACCACGGAGTCATCGTCATCGCCGAATCCGTGTCCTTGGCCTTTGACGAACTGTATTACCTGGAAAGGGCTGCTCAATTACAGGTAATTGCGTTATCGACCGGTCAGGAACTTGTTCTTATTCCAGACGAAGTGGCTTCGCTCGCTTGCAAACAGTGGCGCGAATACCCGGAGGTCGCCGATTTGCATTTCAAATCATTGCTAGAAATTCTCGATAGTGAATCGTCCGATTTCCGAAGTTAAGGAGTCATTTCTGATGGGGCAGTTGGCTTCACTTGAGATGGGAACACGTTCACTCAATGTCACCTGGAGTGATGGTCATTCGAGCACATTTCACTACGTGTGGCTCCGCGACAATTGCCCCCAGTTGCGCCATCCGCAAACGAATCATCGGGTAAAGGAAACCTCGGAAATTGCTTTTGATATCTCGCCAAAGTCGGCCGTTGTCACGTCAGGTGGCGATTTACAACTGATATGGGCCGACGGTCATGTCAGCACTTTTTCGGCGCAATGGCTCGATACGTACGACTACTCAAGTGGACGCCGTCGCACCAAGCGCAGACCTGTCCTGTGGGATGGAACGTTTGCGGACAAAGTTCCCAGAACCAATTATTCGGAACTGGTCGACGACAGCGTCGTGCGCATGAAATGGTTGCAAGATTTTTGTGACTACGGATTGGTTCTTCTCACACAAGTCCCAAATACTCCTGGAACTGTTCTCGAATTAGGCAGTCTGCTTGGCGAAGTGCGCACCACGCATTGGGGAAAAATATTTGATGTCAAGTCGATCGCCGACGCCAATTCGCTTGCATATACAAATCTGCCCCTGCTCCTGCACACCGACGAGGCCTACCGCGATCCAACACCGACGGTTCAGTTGCAACACTTCTTAGTCAGCGATGCCGAAGGCGGCGAAGCAACAATGGTCGACGGTTTCAAAGTGGCAGACGACCTGCGCAGCAAGCATCCCAACAAGTTCGAATTGCTGGCATCGACCTCCCTGCATTTTCATTTTCGCGATTCCGATATCGAAATCGAAAACGACGGATCGGTTATCGAACTTGATCCAGAAGGTCAGGTTCGCTATATCCGCTATTCCAACCACTCGGTGCAGCCGTTCCTTATGCCGACCGACAAGATGGAAGCGTTCTACGATGCTTATTCCACATTTGGGGCAATGAGAGAAAGTCCGAAATATCGCATTCAGATCAAAATGAATGCGGGTGACATGTACTTGGTCGACAATCGTCGGGTCTTGCACGGTCGAACCGGGTTCACTCAAGGGGGAACCCGACATTTACAATCGTGTTACATCGAGCGCGATGAATTACTTGGTCGACTAGCCGTATTGGAGCGAGACAACAAATGAAAGCCGCAGTCTGCCGAGAGTTCGGCAAGCCACTCGTCATTGAAGAAGTCACTTTGGCAGACCCGGGCCATGGCGAGGCGCGCGTCAAGATCAAGGCGGTCGCTATTTGCCACAGCGACATTTTGTATGCCGATGGTGAGTGGGGCGGTGACCTTCCAGCGATCTACGGTCATGAGTGCGCCGGCGTCGTTGAATCGGTCGGCAGTGGTGTTAACAGTGTCAAGGTCGGCGACCATGTTGCCGTAACCCTGATTCGATCGTGCGGCCACTGCCGCGAGTGCACGAGAGGAAACCCGGTTTCCTGTGACACAATTTTTCCCCTCGATGTCAAAACACCACTCGCCGATCGCAGCGGCAAGCCGATCGTCCAGAGTCTTCGTACCGGCGGATTTGCAGAATATGTCGTTGTCCACGAATCGCAGATGGTTGCAGTTCCCGATTCGATCCCGCTTGTCAACGCCGCACTGCTCGCCTGCGGAGTGATAACCGGTTTCGGAGCGGTCACCAACACGGCAAAGGTTCCACCCGGAAGTCAGGTTGTAGTAATCGGAACCGGCGGAGTTGGACTAAACGCGATTCAGGGAGCGCGCATAAGCGGAGCGCAGACGATTATCGCGGTGGATATCGCCGACAACAAGATCGAAGCCGCCAAGTCATTTGGCGCGACTCATGGAGTGAATTCCAAAACCGAGAATTTGAAGGCCCGCGTCCGTGAACTGACCGGCGGTCGTGGTGCCGACTATGTATTTGTCACCGTTGGAGTTAAGTCGGCATTCGACCAGTCATACGGTCTGCTTGCACGAGGCGGGACGACGGTACTTGTTGGCATACCGGCTAGCGGAGTGATGTCCGAGATCGACGTTGGCGCGATGGCTGTCTCCAGTCAAAACATTCTCGGTTCCAAGATGGGTTCGTCACGCATCCAGGTCGACATTCCAAACTTGGTTTCCCTGTACGAGCAGGGACGGCTCAAACTTGACGAGCTGGTGACGAAAACATATCCGATCGAAGAAATCAATGAAGCGATCGCTGCGGTGAAGCGTGGCGACGCATTGCGCAACGTGATCGTATTTCCTTAGCAGTGAGATCCGCATGAAGATCGTCGACATCTCCACCTTTGTTGTCGGCAATCCGCCCCCACGAATCGGTGGTCGCTACTTCATCTTTGTCAAACTCACAACAGACAGCGGCATTACAGGTCTCGGTGAGATTTACACCGCGACCTACTCACCTCACTTGGTGGCCAAGATGGCCGAAGAGGTGGCTGCTCGACATGTCATCGGAGCCAACCCGTTTCATATCGAACATATGTGGCGCAATGTCTACGGTCGCGGTTTTTCCCTAAGACCCGATCTCACGACGAGCGGGGTAGTGAGCGGCTTGGAAATGGCGATGTGGGACATCGTCGGCAAAGAGACCAACAAGCCGATCTATGAATTGCTTGGCGGTCAGGTTCACGAAAAATTGCGCGCCTATACCTATCTATATCCGCCGCACGACCGCGACGCCCACTCTGATGATCCCGTGTATTCAGACCCAGACATGGCGGCCGAGTGTGCGGTACGGGAATTAGAAAGAGGTTTCACCGCGGTCAAACTCGATCCCGCGGGACCGTATTCAGTTTTCGACGGTCGACAGCCGTCGTTGGAGGCACTCGATCGGTCAGAGAAAATGGTTCGCGCAATCCGCGAGGCCGTCGGAACACGCGCCGACATTTTGTTTGGAACCCACGGTCAATTCTCTGCCTCCGGAGCGCTGCGGATGGCAAAACGACTGGAACCATATGATCCGATGTGGTTCGAAGAACCAGTTCCGCCGGACAGCCCAGAAGAAATGGCTCGTGTTGCTCGCGGCACAAGCATTCCCATTGCCGCCGGTGAGCGCTTGGTCACCAAATACGAATTCTCTCGATTGTTGCAAGCCGGAGGCGCATCAATCATCCAGTTAAACCTCGGTCGCTGTGGAGGAATTCTGGAAGGCAAAAAGATCGCCTCGATTGCCGAAACTTTTCATGCCCAGATTGCGCCGCACCTATATAGTGGCCCGGTCGTTGGTGCCGCCAACATTCAATTGAGTACTTGTTCGCCAAATTTCTTGATTTTGGAAAGTATTCAAGACTGGGGTGGATTTCACGCCAAGATTTTGAAGAAACCAATTCAGTTCGAAAACGGATTTGTCATTCCGTCCACCGATCCAGGCCTTGGAGTCGAACTTAACGAGGAAGTTGCCTTGGCTCATCCATACATCGGTAACGATCTTCACTTGGAGATGCGTTCGCTCCCAGCCACTTTGCTCTAACTCAGTAGCAACTCAGGGTCGTTGCGCGGTAATTATCCACGAAGATGTTTGTAAGAACACTCCACCATCAGTCTGGTGGTCGACCAAGGTGCGATGCAGTGCATCAAGTGCTTGCGCTTTACTGGCGTCGTCGAGGTCTTGAGTCAAACCTCTGACGAAGCCTTGAGTCCGGATGAAACTGAACGCGTCCTGCGCATCCGCACCGAATCCGATGGGTTCGGTGACCAATTCGAAGTTGGCCTTTGTGAATCCAGAATCGCCAAGAATTCGGCGAACGTGATCAGGGTTGGCAAGCCCGAATTGTCCGGGAGCGCCTATAGGTGGCACCGGCAAGGTCCGTCCGACGGCCAATGCTTTGCGGAATGCCAATAGCCACTCGTTGTCTGCCAGTTCGCCCCAAGCAACGAGTGCTAGACGTCCGCCTGGTCGCAATGCAGCGCAGATATTTGAGAAAGCCGCAACCGGATCTGCAAAAAACATGGCGCCGAAACGACTAAGAGCGAAATCGAATGCGCCATGTTCAAACGGGTGAACTTGCGCATCGGCCTGCAGAAAACTTACATTTCGTAGTCCTTCACTCGCACTGCGCTGGCTGGCCACCTCAAGCATCCGCCCCGACAGGTCGATTCCGAATACCGAACCGGCAGAGGCGACTCTGGCAATATCTCGCGACGACTTTCCATTTCCGCATCCGATGTCGAGCACTTTGTCATTTTGTCGAACTAAGTTCTTTTCAAGAAAGCGACTCCAGATCCGACTGATAGCCGTGTCATAGCGATCCGCATATTCGGCCCAGTTGGCCCCGTCCGGTCCGTCCCAAGCGGCGGCTTGATCAACATTGGCGATAGTCATGTCCAAAAGTTACCATTGCAGGGAAGGAGAGTTGTCATGAGTGTGGAAACATTTGCTGTTACGGGAATGACCTGTGGCCATTGCGTTGCTTCGGTTACTCGTGAGGTTTCGAAGTTGGATGGAGTAACAAAAGTTGACGTAAATCTATTGACTGGAGCCGTCACGGTCGAGTCTAAGCAATCGTTGTCGCCAAGTGCTTTTGCGGACGCGATCACAGAAGCCGGGTACGCAGTCGTTTAAGGTGATTGCTCACCGACGAATCCAATCTTGCCAAGGATGTCACATGCTTTCTCTACCCGCTTACGCATCGGAGCCTGATCGACGATCGCTGGCACCGTGG
>JBDTPW010000045.1:0-2902 GCA_039932495.1 Ilumatobacteraceae bacterium | reverse complement strand
TTCGGCAAATAGGCAGCAACTACCCGACGTAGTCAGGCAAAGCGGAAGCATCTATATTGCCGACATCGACAGGTTCCGCCAAGAGCAAACCTTGTTCCTCCCGCCGGTTGGTTGGCTTGAAGTTGATGAATTCGAAGCGATTGACATCGATCAACCTGCGGACTTGGCTCGAGCCCAAGAAACCTCACGATTCATGGATCGATAGACGGTGCGATACACCTGGCGAAAACCAAAACCGACGGCGATACTCATCGTCGACGCAGCCGGCTCCGATCTGATCAAGGGGCTTTGCGAGAACTGGTCAACCCAAGTTCTCGATCGAGAAACACTGAGTATTCCGATCTTGTTTTCCATGCTGATTCGCGGTCACAAGTCTATGCGCGAATATCAAAACGCGTACATTCGAAAGTCGGATCCTCGAATCATCATCACGTTGATCGACAATGACATGTATTTTCTGTCCGTCAAGAACACTTTTCCGTCGATCACGACAATTGCAATTCAGAATGGAATTCGGGCAAACTACTCACCGAGTGCCCAACACGGATTCTTTTCTCTACTCGCGAAGTCCGATTCTCCATCGTGTGACTATTACTGCGTATTCAATGATCATGTAGGTACGCAGCTGACTCGCTTAGTCAAAACCGTTCCGGTCACAACCGGGAGCATCAGGAACAATGAATTTCGTTCGAAATCGATTCGAAACCAATCGATTTCAATCGCACTTGTCTCACAGCATCCTCCCCGTTCGATACCGAACAGTTCCGGAGGGATTTACTTTGACGACACGTTGGTGCTCGATCGCAAATTTTACGAAGCCGATCTCTTGGTCGCAAACTATCTGGCACGAGTTTGTGGACAACGAGGCTATGCGTTCACAGTTTGTGGCAAGCGAGACAGCAACTTCACACATGAATTCGAATTCTTTTCTGAAGCGATCGGCGAGGACAAGTGGAACTATGCGCCACGGACATCTGAAACTTCCACGTACGAGACTCTTGACGAAGCGAAGTTGATCGTCACTGTTGATAGCACCATCGGTTACGAATTTCTCGCACGTGGCAAACGAACTGCGTTTTTCTCCGTGCGCGGAACACTCATTTCAGATTTTGTTGGAAGACGAATTGAGGAACTCGATTTTGGTTGGCCGTTGAAAATGGAACCAAAGGGTTCGTTTTGGACTAATACACCGAGAGATGTTGAGTTTGACCGAATCCTGGACTACTTAACAACGGTCAGCGATGACGAATGGACTCGCGAAATCGACAAGTACAATAAAGATGTCATGGTGTTCGATCGGGGAAATACCGTGCTACGAGGATTGTTGCAACGCCTAGGAGCCAATCTCATAGACCAAGAGTCCAGTCATGCTTGATGGCGCCTCGATTCTCATAACCGGGGGAACGGGTTCGTTCGGTCACGCATTTGTCCCCATGACTTTGGCCAAGTACAACCCTCGCCGCCTCGTGATTTTCTCACGCGACGAGATGAAGCACTGGGAGATGGCAAAACAATTCGAAAATGACGATCGAGTTCGCTTCTTCATTGGCGATGTTCGCGATAAGGATCGACTCAAACGGGCCTTGTCCGGTATCGACTATGTGGTGCACGCCGCGGCAACAAAAATTGTGCCTACCGCGGAATACAACCCATTCGAATGCGTGAAGACGAACGTCATCGGTGCGATGAACGTCATCGACGCCTGTATCGATGAGGGTGTCAAGCGCGTTGTAGCGCTCTCCACCGACAAGGCGAGTAGCCCAATCAATTTGTACGGCGCGACAAAATTGACGTCTGACAAACTCTTTGTGGCAGGAAATTCCTATGCCGGCCCCAGCGACACCAGATTTTCGGTCGTCCGCTACGGGAATGTCATGGGTTCGCGCGGCTCGGTCATCCCCTTGTTTCTCTCGCTTCTAAAGGAACAGGTCATTCCGATTACCGACAATCGAATGACTCGATTCATGATCACCCTTGAGCAGGGTGTTGAACTTGTCTGGACGGCGCTTGAAGATATGCGTGGCGGAGAGATTTACGTTAAAAAAATTCCGTCGATGAAGGTCACGGATATCGCCAAGGCCATTGCGCCGAATTCAAAGCAGAAGGTCATCGGTATCCGACCGGGCGAAAAACTTCATGAGCAAATGATCAGTACCGACGACGCTCCCCACACCTACTTTTACGGCTCATTCTTCAAAATTCTTCCGGCCATTCACAACTGGAGCAATGACGCCGGACGCATAGGCGAGGGCGTCGCAGTCGGACCTGACTTTGAATACTCTTCAAATACCAATACTGAATGGATGAGCATTGACGAGTTGGCCAAATGGGTGGAGGACAATCGCTCATCAATTGGATCGATTTAGTTGACTCATGGCGATCCCCTATGGTCGGCAATCCATTTCCAGCGATGACATTCACGCTGTAAGCGAGGTACTGAAGTCAGACTTTTTGACTCAGGGACCGGTCGTTCCAAAGTTTGAAGCAGCGTTGAGCGAATGGTGCGGAGCAAAATTTGCGATTGCCGCCAACAGCGCGACTTCTGCACTTCACCTTGCGTGTATGGCAATCGGACTGGAAGAGGGCGACCGCGTGTGGACGTCGCCAATCACTTTCGTTGCCTCTGCTAATTGCGCTCGATACTGCGGCTCCGATGTTGATTTCGTCGATATCGATCCCCGCACATACAACTTGTCTGCTACACGGCTTGCGGAGAAATTGAGCGTCGCCAAGAAGAACGGAACTCTTCCGAAAGTGGTTATACCGGTGCACTTATCCGGACAGTCATGCGACATGGAGGCCATCCACATGTTGTCCAAGGAATACGGATTTTCGATCATTGAGGATGCATCGCACGCGGTCGGCGGCTCGTACAAGGGCAAACCGATTGGGGGATGTCAAT
>JBDTPW010000044.1:0-7738 GCA_039932495.1 Ilumatobacteraceae bacterium | reverse complement strand
CTCCGAGAAGCGTTCCGGTAATCGCACCCGCCAAGACATCGCTGGCGTGGTGAATGCGAGCTCCGATTCGACTAATGGCAATGATGATTGCAAACAAATAAAAGAGAACCATCCATGGCCAGGTAACCCAATACGTCAGAACAAGGGCGGAGAAAAATGCGGACGACGCGTGCCCGCTGGGAAAACTTGATGTGCTCGGGGTTCGCACCGAGATTCGATCATCGCCTCGTTCAGTTGGTCTGCTTCGTCGGAAGAATCGCTTGATTCCTTGGTTGAGGAGGAGACTCTCAATTCCGATCATCGATGAGAAGACAAACGCATCGTGGAAGCGATCGACGCTTCCGATTGCGCGAACGAGTCCTATGGCATGCCACAGCAGCCCAAAGTCACCTACAGCACTTGCCACCATGAACACAATGACGGCGGCATGAACATTGCGAATTGGTTCAACGAGGCGATCGACGCGATCGTCGAATCTGGCGAATGGAGCTTCCCCATTCATCGGCGCGGAACATCCGAATACAAAAGTGGCGCCTCAATTTCCGCCAAGTCTGGATTGCCTCCAAATTCAGGGCACCACTTCTTGAAATTACAAAAATTGCAAAGTCCGCTTTTGCGCGGTGGAAACGTTCCGGTGAGGCATGCCCGTTCGATTGCCTTGTACATTGCCGAAGTTCGTGTGACGACAAACTGCATCGACTGTTCGGATGGTGATCGAGTGTGCCTTACCCCGTCTTTTATGTACAAAAGTTGCAAGGTGGCGGGCAGTTCCCCTCGCATTGCCCGAACCATGTATGCATACATTTGTAATTGATGCATCTTGCTATCAACATCGGTAGCCCGCGGCGACTTGCCAGTTTTGTAATCGGTAATCATCAATCGACCGAGGGCATCGCGCTCCAATCGGTCAATGAACCCGCGGATCGAAAACCCATCGAGCGGCGCTTCCACCCATAGCTCAATTTCGATTCGGTTGACGCTGCGGGGGTCTTCCATTTTCAAGTAGCCCGCTATAAGCAAAGTACATTCAGTCCAGAATTTGTCGACCTGTTCATTAGTCAATTTGAGTCCCGTAAAGTCGTACATCGATTCGTATTCCCGTCGGGCCTGGGCCATGAATTCGTGGGCCGCAAGTTCCGTTCGCTTGTCCCCATCGAGCGCCAAAAGCAATTCAAGTGCACGATGAACTACGTTTCCTTTCACGGCGTGGATGCCGGGGGGCTGTGGCAGGTTCTGAATGTTGGCAAATCGGAACTGCAGGGCGCAGTCCTGAAAACTGCTGACCCGCGAAGGCGAGAGCGTGACCGGAACGGGGTATGTGGTGCTCATATCGACTGGACCTTTCGAATCAGTTCGGCAAAGCGTTGGGGATCCTGCATTGGTCCGAAATGACCGAGATCGCCGTACTTTATAAACTGCGATCCCGGAATTTCTGCGGCGATCAGCGGCGCAATCAATGCCGGTCCGTCATTCTCGCCTGAAATTACCCACGTTGGAACCGCGAGACTTGCGAGGTGATCCCAAGTGTTGTGCAGAGCGCCTGAGTCATATGTGCGTGCCTCGTATTCAGGGGAGCACTTGAGGATGACAGTGCCATCCTGTTGCTGTCTAAAGCCAAAATTGACGTACGCGGACAGTGCTTCGGGGTGCAACGTATTGAGAGGTGGTTTTGCACCGTAATTTGCGCGCGCGTCATCAAACGAGGCGAATGTGGTGCGACGTCGACGGGCACCTTCCGCTAGAAAATTTCGGTCGTTGTTCGGATCCGAACTTGGTTCCGGTTGTTGAGTCGGAAAAATAATTGGCTCAAACAAGATAATGGCCTTGAACAGTTTGGGTTCACGCAGCGCGGCCATAACGAGAGCCGTGCCGCCCATCGAGTGACCGAGGCCAATGACGGCCCCGCCATTAGCCGCATACCGTGCTGCTGCAAGCGCATCGTCACCAAAAGCCGCCCACCGCACATTCCAATCGAATGGCAAGGTCGAGTCTCCGCTACCGCGATAGTCGAAAGTAATGCAATGGTGTGAAGCGATCAGTTCCCGGGCGATTGGATCGAACACTCGGCCGTGAAAACCTGTCGCGTGAGAGAGTAGAACAGGATGCGCTAGTGAATCCGGGTTGTAGTCGTGCACCGCCAGTTCAACATCGTCCGACGAAGTGATCCGCAGGTCCGTAGCCATGCAGCGACACTACGCTTTTGCTCGTGCGGCTACATATACCCGACGAAGACCCGCGAAGAGTTTCGATCCGTACATGGCTCGCCGAGCATCCGGAACCATCGGGTCGTGAACTTGCTTTGGCCGGCCTGGTCGCGCCGCACTGGCCGACCCCTTGGGGATTAGATGCCGATCCGATTCACCAACTCATCATCGACGAAGAACTGCAACGGGCAAAGGTGCGTCGACCAACGAATCCAATCGGAATTGGCTGGGCCGGACCGACAATTGTTCATGCTGGAACCGACGAACAAAAGTCGCGTTACCTGATCCCCATGCTCTCGGGCGAGGAGTATTGGTGCCAATTATTTTCCGAACCCGGGAGTGGCAGTGACTTAGCCAGCCTGACCACGCGAGCGGTTCGTGACGGCGATGAGTGGATTGTTAACGGTCAGAAAGTATGGACGTCGGGAGCCCAACATGCGCAATTTGGCATTCTCATCGCCAGAACCGACCCGACCGTGTCAAAATACACGGGCATCACGTATTTCATCTGTCCGATGAACGCGCCCGGTATCGAAATCCGCCCGATTCGAGAGATGACCGGCCGGCAAACCTTTAACGAAGTCTTCTTCACCGATGTGCGAATTCCACATGCAAACGTTGTCGGAGACGTTAACGATGGCTGGCGCCTGGCCAAAGTGACTCTCGGTAACGAACGAGTATCTCTATCGACCGGAGGAGTCCTGTGGGGTTTCGGACCAACCGCACTAGATGTGATCAACGAGGTTCGTCGCGGAGGAGGGTGCACCGACGCCGTGAATCGGCAACGCTTGGCCAAGATCTATACCGAACATGTGTTGCTTGATCTCATTCGCCAACGAACACTTGCGGCGAAGGTTCGCGGCGATCAACCTGGACCGGAGGCAAGCATTCGCAAGATCCTGGCCGACGAACATGGACAGCATGTCGTTGGTTTGGCGCGAGATCTCACAGGAGCTGCGGCCATGATTTCGGATGAAAACGGTAACGGGCTATCTAACCCGAGTTGGTACTACGCATTCTTATTTTCGCCCGCGCTCACGATTGGCGGGGGAACCGGCGAGGTACAGCGAAACATTATCGGTGAGCGTTCACTTGGCTTGCCCCATGAACCCGCGAGTAGTTTCTAGCTGTGGCGAATGAAATTACAAACATTGCAGGGATTATTCGAGTCCATGGGCGTGGGCGGGCAGATAAACCTGCGTTGATACTTGGCGACAAGAAAATAGCGTGGGGAACCCTCTATTCGAGATCTTGTCAAATGTCTCAGGCACTTATGGCGGCAGGTATTGGCTCACAAGAACGGGTTGCGTTTCTAGATAAAAATTCGATTGAACACTTCGAGGTGTTTTACGGTTGCGCGCTGCTCAATGCTGTAAGCGTCGATATCAATTGGCGACTCGCGCCGCCCGAGGTCGCCTTCATCGTCAACGACACGGAAGCAAAGGTGTTCATCGTTGGACCCGATTTTGTCCCCGTTTTGGATGCCATCGCCGATCAGCTCACGTTTGCCAAGACGATTATCGTCATCGGTGGTCACGCCAAGTATGAAGACTACGAATCATTCATTGGTCGGCAATCGGCAATGGACCCAGGAGTAGAGGCCGGACCGGATGATGTGGCCTTTCAGTTGTACTCGAGCGGCACAACTGGTCGTCCAAAGGGAGTCATGCTCACTTCGAACAACTTTTTCGCCTTGTTGCCAATGGCCAAAACCAGGTGGAAACTTGATGCGGAATCGGTGAACCTTGTGGCGATGCCGCTATTCCATATCGGCGGAGGTGGTTGGGCAACGGCCGGCCAATACGTAGGCGCGGCATCTGTCATTGTTCGCGACATCGATCCAACGGCGCTTGTCAAACTATTTGGTGAGCAGGGAATCACGCACGGTTTTGTTGTGCCGGCACTTTTGCAATTCACGCTGATGGTGCCCGATATCGACAAAGCCGATTTTTCAAGCCTCAAGTTAATTGTGTATGGGGCTTCGCCAATATCGGACGAAGTTCTGGCCAAGTCGATCAAGGCATACAAGTGTGACTTCATGCAGGTGTATGGGTTAACCGAGACGACGGGCGTTGTGACGATGCTCATGCCAGAAGACCACGACCTCGACGGACAGAACAAGCATCGACTTAGGTCGTGCGGCAAACCATCGCCGGGAGTTGAATTGCGAATCGTCGACGCCGAATCGAAAAAGGATGCGCCACTTGGAGAGGTTGGCGAAATTTGGCTAAGAACATCTCAGATTATGAAAGGCTATTGGAACATGGCCGAAGCAACGGCCGAGGTCATAGTCGATGGCGGATGGTTTCGATCAGGCGATATCGGTTATCTCGATCAGGATGGTTATTGCTACATCTTTGATCGCGTCAAAGACATGGTCGTTTCCGGCGGCGAAAACATCTATCCGGCCGAAGTGGAGAACGCGTTGATGGCGCATCCGGCCGTTGCCGATGTTGCCGTCATTGGAGTACCCAATGAAAAGTGGGGCGAGGTTCCGATGGCAGTCGTTGTACGTCAGAAAGATGTTGCCGTTACGGAGCAGGAGATCATCGACTTTGCCAAAACAAGGCTCGCTAGTTTCAAGTGTCCGAAATCCGTCGTCTGGGCTGACTCATTGCCGCGAAATCCGAGTGGAAAAATATTGAAGAAAGATATTCGGGCTCCTTACTGGGTTGGTCGAACTCGTCTCGTCAATTGATTGGAACATAGAGTCGAATGGAGAGACGAAGTTCCCATCACTAGACGAGACGAGTTGCGGGCATGAAATTATCGATGATGATCAACTATGTCGGAGACTTTCAGAGTTCAGCCAAGCAGGTAGTCGAACTTGAAAAGGTTGGCCTTGATCTGGTGTGGGTTGCCGAGGCGTATAGCTACGACGCAATTTCTCAGATTGGATACTTGGCGGCGGTCACCAATCGGGTCGAAATTGGTACGGGCATCATCAATGTGTATTCACGAACGGCGGCGCTCGTGGCAATGACGGCCGCGGGGTGCGATTACGTCAGTGGAGGTCGTTTTGTGCTCGGCCTAGGCGCATCCGGTGCTCAGGTCATCGAGGGATTTCACGGAGTGCCGTACGAAAAGCCAATGCAACGAACGAAGGAATATATAGAGGTCTGCCGTGAGGTTTGGAAGCGAGAGAAACCGCTCACGTATCAGGGCAAGACGGTCCAGATTCCGCTTCCGCAAGGTCAGGGTATAGGACTTGGAAAGGCTCTCAAGTTGATCAATCATCCGGTGCGAAGCGAAATTCCAATTTGGTGGGCATCGCTGATGGGCAAGAGCGTCGAGGCGACTGCAGAAGTTGCCGATGGTTGGATGCCAATTTTCTTCTGGCCGGAAAAGTTCCACAATGTGTGGGGAGAAGCACTCAAGGCCGGTCTCGCCAAACGCGACGCTTCGCGCAAACGGCTAGATATTTCTGCGGGCGGGATGTTGGCAATCGACGAATCTCTCGTCGGCGAAGATCAACACAAGGTGCTCGACTTTGCGCGTCCGAGTACCGCGCTGTATGTGGGCGGTATGGGTGCGCGCGGCAAGAATTTTTACAATGACATCTGCCGAGATTACGGCTACGAAAAGGAGGCTGTACTTATTCAGGATGCCTATCTCGATGGCAAGAAGGATGAGGCCGCCAAATTGATTCCCGTCGAATGGCTGAAACATTCGCACCTGGTCGGACCGAAGGGATTCATCAAGGAGCGGGTCGCCGCGTACAAGGAAGCCGGCGTCACCGTATTGTCGGTGAATCCAATTGGTCCAAATGCGGTTCAGCAGGTGGAACTTTTGCGTTCGATCATCGACGACACCCGCTAAATGATATGACCTCGCCGGTGGACGGTTTTGTTGCCCCCGGCTGGGAGCCGGTAGGCGAGGCATTCAGTCAAACCATTGAGTCGAAGCAAGACGTTGGCGCGGCGGTTTCGCTATTTCACCACGGTCAATGTGTCATCGACCTAGTCGGCGGATATTTCGACACGCAAACGCTCAAACCGTACGAGCATGACACTCTGCAACTGGTATTTAGCACGACAAAAGGCGTGACCGCGATCGCTGTCGCCATGTGCGTAGAGCGCGGCCTGTTGTCTTACGACGAACCGGTGGCGATGTTTTGGCCAGAGTTCGCCGCTGCCGGAAAAGAAAAGGCGACGGTGGCCCAATTGATGTCTCATCAAGTGGGCCTGTACGCATTCGATGGCCCGGTAACTCTGGCCGAGGCATTGGACTGGAACTTGATGACCACCCGACTCGCCGCAACTGCGCCTGCTTTTCCAATCGGATCAACGCACGGTTATCACGCAATGACATTTGGCTGGTTGGCTGGCGAACTCGTCCGTCGCGTCGACGGGCGCAACATCGGCCGATTTATAGCCGAAGAGATCGCTAATCCGCTCGGCGTGGAAATCTATGTGGGCTTGCCAGAACATGTTGAGCCGCGACTGTCGCCGCTCAACACTGGTTGGCCGCGAGCCGTTGGTGATCCGCCACCAACAATTGATCCGAAGGAGAAGGAGCTATTGGATCAAATCACCGGGCCGGACAGGCCCGGAGGAAAAGCCCTTTACCTGAACGGCGCGTTTTCGGTGGCCGGAGCGTTCAATCGCCGCGATGTGCATGCGGCAGAGATTCCAGCGGCCAACGGAATTTCCAATGCCAAGTCGCTGGCCAAAATGTATGCCGCGACCATGGGCAAAGTGGAAGGGGCGCATGGCCCGGTGCGGTTGGTGTCTCCGGAGATCATGTCCAAGATGGCTACCAATGTGACGCCAAATGGCGAAGCAGATCTGTGCCTGGTCATCCCGACCTCCTTTGGCATGGGTTTCATGACGCCCAATCGATTCATTCCATATTCGGGTCCAGGGACTTTCGGTCATCCAGGCTTTGGTGGATCGATCTCCTTTGCCGACCCGGCGCGGCACATGTCGTTTAGCTACGTGATGAACAAAATGGGTCGGGCGATAGTTGGCGATGATCGCTCGTCGCGACTCATTGCGGCGGCGGTTCGTTGCGCAGATGCGTAAGATTGCTTCGACATGGCCCAATTCGTAACTGACTATGAATAGTCAAACGCAAGTCTTAGTGAGTGATGAAGTATCGGTCGATGTTGCCGCACCGCCTGATC
This sequence comes from Ilumatobacteraceae bacterium, assembly GCA_039932495.1. Lineage (GTDB taxonomy): Bacteria > Actinomycetota > Acidimicrobiia > Acidimicrobiales > Ilumatobacteraceae > UBA3006. The sequence continues at coordinate 409 of JBDTPW010000044.1, read as the reverse complement.
GTGTGTGGTCGCTTGTCAGCGACGTGACCCGAATGAAGGAATGGAGTCAGATGTGTACGGGCTGCGAATGGCTTGGCGGTTCGACCGAGCCAAAGGTTGGCAATCGGTTCGTCGGGTATAGCCGTGTACGCGGAACGCGAACGTCTCGCGAATGTGTCATCACCGCCAGCGAACCTGGCAGAGTGTTTGCCTTCGACACGCTGTTTCGGGGGAAAGTCTCGAATCACTGGCGGTATCGCATTGAAGCGATACCGCAGGGCACACGCATTACAGAGTCATACGAGGTAATTCTTATGCCGCGCTGGGTCAAGACGCTTCGACTTATACCCGGGATGGCGGACCGTTCCCGTCGTGATGTGAAACGAGACATGCTCATGACTCTGAATCGAATCAAGGCATCGGCGGAGAG
>JBDTPW010000043.1:0-26116 GCA_039932495.1 Ilumatobacteraceae bacterium | reverse complement strand
ACCTGGTCGGGTTCGAACAGCGAATCCCCGATCGGGTAACCCTGCGCGGCCAGAAATGTAAAACACATTGCGCCACCAATTAACAATTCATCAACGACAGCGGACAAGGCATCTATAACGCCAATTTTGTCACTCACTTTGGCCCCGCCAAGCACCGCCACAAAGGGGCGTTTCGGGTTCTCTCTCAACTCGCTCAAAACTTCGACTTCGCGGCCAAGCAAACGACCGGCGGCGGACGGCAGAGTACGAGGCGGCCCAACCACGGAAGCATGCGCTCGATGAGCAGCGCCAAATGCATCGTTGACATACAGATCAAAGTCGCGCACAAGTCTCTCAACAAAGTCTGGGTCGTTCGCCTCTTCGCCCGGATCGAATCGAAGATTTTCCATGAGTTCGACTTGAGGGACGAATCTATGTAAACACAGACGGACCGGTTCCATCGAATATTTTTCCACAAAATGCCCGCCTGGCCTTCCCAAGTGGCTAGCGCAAACCACCTTGGCTCCACGCTCGATCAGCCACTCAATTGTCGGTAATGCGGCACGAATTCGAAAATCATCGGTAATCACTCTGGCTTGATCTGGCCCGGACATCGGCACATTGAAGTCTGTGCGCACAAGCACGCGCTTATTCGAAAGGTCGCCGAGATCTTCCAGAATTGGCGGCATCAACATTGCTTAGATTGCGAGCAATCTATAAATTTTTGCCGACGTGAAGCACGAGATCGACGAGACGATTCGAATAGCCCCACTCGTTGTCATACCAACCAAATACCTTGGCCATCGTTCCAAGGCTCATCGTCAGCCCACTGTCGAAAATGCAACTGTGTGGATTCGTGACAATGTCGCTCGACACGATTTGCTCGCTCGTGTATTCGATAATCCCCTTGAATGCCCCACCGGCGGCGGCCTGGAACGCCGCATTTATTTCGTCCTTGCTTGCAGCAGTTTTCAAGATGGCCACAAAGTCGGTAATTGAACCAGTCGGTACAGGCACTCGCAGCGATGTCCCGTCCAACTTTCCCTTCATCGATTCCAGCACCAAGCTTGTCGCTCTGGCGGCACCTGTTCCGGTCGGCACAATGTTGATTGCCGCACCCCTTGCCCTGCGCAGGTCACTGTGCGGGCCATCGACAAGTACTTGGTCGCCTGTATAGGCATGGACCGTCGTCATCATTCCTTGGACGATCCCAAACGCATCATCCAATACCTTGACCATCGGCACGAAGCAGTTGGTCGTGCAGCTGGCATTTGAAATTACCTTATGAATTTTCGGGTCAAAATCCTTGTGGTTGACACCAAACACAAACGTGGCGTCGGCACCAGCGGACGGTGCCGAAACGATGACGGCTGATGCTCCCGCTTCTAGATGCGCCGCCGCCTTGTCTCGTTCAGTGAAAAATCCCGTCGATTCGATGACCACGTCAACATCAAGTTTGCGCCACGGCAATTCCTTCGGATCTCGTACCTGCAGTACCTGCAAGGTCTTACTATCACCAGAAATTCCTGCTACCGAGATTCCGGAATCCGTCGCAGTGATCTCGCCAGGGAGAATCCCAAGGACCGAGTCGTACTTCAGCAGATGCGCCATTGTCGCCAGCGACCCAAGATCATTGACCGCCACTATCTCGATGTCCGCGTTTATCGCCCGTGCTGCTCGAAAAAAGTTCCTGCCTATTCTGCCAAATCCATTAATTCCAATGCGGACGGTCATGGCAATTGACTTTAGTCAATCAGCGGGCGATGTCGCGATGTGTGACGCGCGGAGTGTGACCATGAGTATTTAGCCACTCGCCAAGTTCGGTGGCGATCGCTACTGATCGATGCCGGCCTCCCGTACAGCCGATGGCGATAGTGAGATAACTCTTACCCTCACTTTCGTAAGCGGGAATGAGCAATTCCAATAGGCCAAAGATTCGCTCTAGGAATCCTTTTGAAAGAGGTCGATCCAAAACATAATTTCGCACCGCTTCATCCAATCCAGATTGCGGTCGGAGTTCTTCATCCCAATGCGGATTGGGTAGAAAACGGACATCGAAAATCATGTCGACATCTAGTGGTATCCCGTGTTTGAATCCAAACGACGTCACCGACACCTGCATTCCGGAACTATCCTCGCCGCTCGAAAACAACTCGACAATTTGCGATTTCAATTGGTGAATATTCAAATCGGTTGTGTCGATGATCAAATCGGCAGAACCCTTCACGGGTTCCAGCAGAACACGCTCGTGATCGATTGCCTCGGCGATGCTGGCGTGCTGATGGGCCAGCGGATGCTTGCGTCGTGTCGCGCCGTAGCGTTTCACAAGTTCGGGAGTCGAGGCGTCGAGGAACAGAATCCGCACGCGATTTCCCGCTTCGCGCAATCGATGAACCACGGCCACCGCATTTGATTGGTTCGAGGCCGTGCCCACGACAAGGGCAAGTTGTGACTGCAATGCGGCGTTGCTTCCGGCCAGTTCGACCACCTTGTCGATGAGCGCGACGGGCATATTGTCAACGACAAACCAGCCCAAGTCCTCTAGGTCGTCGGCGGCCTGCGAACGACCGGCACCAGATAGACCCGCAATCAGCAAGATGTCGGTCACAAGTTCAGTTTACTGAGATACGACTATCGATTACCGAGATACGGCTTGGCACTGCTCGAACACGGCATCGGCTACTGAATCAGGGAGCCATGATATTGCTCGCAATTCTTCGAGACTTAACAACTTGATACCGGCGATACCGCCGAATTCTGTAAGTAGTCTCGCCTTGCGCGCTGCACCTAATCCGGCGACTCCGTCCAAAATACTTGTCCGCATTTTCTTGCCCCGAAGTTGGCGATGAAACGAATTGGCAAATCGATGCGCCTCGTCGCGTATGACTTGCAACATGAACAGAGCATCGCTTCCCCGGGGAATCTGCACGGGATCTGGGTTGCCGGGTACGTACACGTCTTCGAATCGTTTGGCCAAAGCAGCTACCGGAATCTCGTCTTGTAGACCGAGTTCTCGAAGCACCTCAACGGCCACCCCAAGTTGGCCCTTACCTCCGTCGACTAGAAGCAATTGCGGTCGATAGGCAAACCTTCCCGGGCGACTCCCTCGTTCTGTTACTGGCATCTCGCGCTCGCGAACATAAGCACTCAATCGGCGAGTCAGGACTTCTCGCATGGCGGCGTAATCGTCATTGCCCGGGACGTCTTTGACTTTGAATCTTCGATACTCGCTCTTATTCGGAATTCCATCTTCCATGACGACCATTGACCCCACGTAGTCCGTTCCTTGCAAGTGGGCCATGTCAAAACACTCGATGCGCAGAGGGGCAATCGGCAAATGCAGGAGTTCCTGCAGTTCGGCAAGTGCGCGGGTTCTACTCTGATGATCGGAGGCTCGATGCAGTCGATGCCGCCCCAACTCGGCGACTGCATTTTTGGTCACCGTTTCCAGCAGCGTCCTTTTGTCTCCCCTTTGCGGTATCCGAATCTCGACAGCCGAGGCCCGCTGAAGTGTCAGCCATTCTTCATGAACACGAATGCTTTCCGGCAAGAACGGCACGAGTACCTGCTTGGGTATTCCCAGTGGCGGATCGTCGGCATAATGCTGTTCCAGTATCCGATCGAGTAATCCACCTTGCGTGACATGTTCCACCTTGTCGATGATGAATCCTTTGCGGCCCAACACTCTCCCCTTGCGCACATAAAAGATTTGTATCGCGGCCTCAAGATCGTCTTCCGCAACACCAATGATGTCGATGTCTTCGCTGCGTTCGCCAACCATTAGTTGCTTTTCGAGTGCCCGTTCGACGGCGGCAATTCGATCCCTCAGTCGCGCCGCCCGTTCAAAGTCAAGTGAATCTGAAGCCTCCTGCATCTCTGCTTCCATTCGCTCTACAACTTCGTCGCTGTCACCGCCAAGAAAGGCGATCAATTCCTTGACGTGCTTGGCATAATCTTCGGCCGAGACCTCGCCGACACATGGACCACTGCACTTTTCAATGTGAAACAACAAACACGGACGCCCCAAACGCTCGTGTTGTTTGAATTTTGAGGGAGAACAAGTGCGTACGGGAAATGTTCGGAGCAGCATTTCGAACGTCTCGCGAATCGCCCAAGCATTGACATAGGGTCCGAAATATCTAGACCCATTCTGCTTTCGATTTCTCACTACCAACGCGCGGGGCCATTGTTCGTTCACAGTGATGGCCAGAAATGGATAACTCTTATCATCCTTAAGACTTATGTTGAATCGAGGTTGGTGCTCCTTGATCAGGGTGTACTCGAGAATTAACGCTTCCAGTTCGCTGCGTACCGCCATCCATTCGACCGAAGACGCGGCCGCCACCATGCTTGCGGTTCGCGGATGTAACGTCTCGGGATCGGCAAAATAACTGCCAACTCTCGAGCGCAGATTTATTGCCTTGCCAACATAGATAATCCGGCCCTCAATGTCCTTGAATTGATACGACCCGGGTTCGGCCGGGATTGATTGAGCGAGTGGTTTTTCCATCAGCCGGTGGTCGCAAGTACTCGCTTTAAGTATTTGCCGGTATAGCTTTCCTTGACCTTGGCCACTTCCTCCGGCGTACCAACGGCCACAACTCGCCCACCGCCGGAACCACCCTCTGGTCCTAGGTCGATGATCCAGTCTGCGGTTTTGATCACGTCCAAATTGTGCTCGATGACGACCACGGTATTTCCCTGATCGACAAGTCTGGCCAAAACAGTAAGCAGTCGGCGAACATCTTCAAAGTGCAGGCCCGTTGTCGGCTCGTCAAGCAAATAGATGGTGTGGCCCGTGCTCCGCTTGGCCAGTTCGCTCGCCAACTTGACTCGTTGCGCCTCACCTCCGGAAAGCGTCGGCGCAGATTGTCCAAGCCGCACATATCCGAGTCCGACATCGACGAGGGTTTGCAAATGCCTGGCAATTCGCGGTTGGTTGGTAAAGAACACGACCGCCTCGGAAATGGGTGTGTTCAACACGTCAGAAATATTTTTTCCCTTGAATGTGATGTCGAGTGTGTCTCGGTTATATCGAGCTCCCTTACAAACTTCACACGGGACGTAGACATCGGGAAGAAAGTGCATCTCAATCTTGATGTTTCCGTCCCCTGAGCACGCGTCACATCGCCCGCCGGAAACGTTGAAACTGAATCGACCGGGCATGTAACCACGCACCTTCGACTCAGGCGTCGCCGCAAACAGTTTGCGAATGTCATCGAACACTCCTGTATATGTCGCAGGGTTCGATCGCGGCGTTCGGCCGATCGGTGACTGATCCATGTCAATGACCTTGTCCAACTTCTGCACACCGTCGACCGCGGTGTGCTTTCCTGGCGCATCTCTCGACTTGTAAATCTTTTGCATCAAGGCCGGAAGCAATATGTCTCGAATCAACGAACTTTTTCCGCTTCCCGACACGCCCGTAACCGTGACAAAGCAGCCAAGTGGAATCTTTACGGTGATGTTCTGCAGATTGTGTTGTCTTGCCCCTCGAATGGTTACCCATTCGTCGCCGACAGCGCGACGCTGCTGCGGAACGGGAATCGATCGTTTACCCGATAGGTATTGGCCGGTAATTGAATCGGCGACTTTGGTGATACCACTCACCGGTCCGCTGTAGACGACCTCGCCGCCATGCTCGCCAGCTCCCGGCCCAATATCGACGATCCAATCGCTCGCCTTGATCGTGTCCTCATCGTGTTCTACTACCAAGACGGTGTTGCCAAGATCTCTTAGCCGCATCAACGTGTCGATCAGTCGATGATTGTCCCGTTGATGCAACCCGATCGAAGGCTCGTCCAATACATAGAGCGTCCCGACCAGGCCTGAGCCAATTTGGCTGGCCAGGCGAATTCGTTGAGCCTCCCCACCGGCCAACGTTGCCGCGGCACGAGATAGCGAGAGGTAGTCCAATCCAACATCAAGCAAAAATCCGAGCCTCGCGTTTATCTCTTTGGTGATTCGTTCGGCGATGAGTCGATCTCGTTCGCTCAGTTCCAGCGCGGCGAGAAATTTGGCAGAATCGGCGATCGCCATTTCGCAGACGTCGCTGATGTGTAGATCATTTACCGTCACCGCCAGCGATGAAGGTTTTAGCCGCGCACCCGCGCAACTTGGGCATGGCACCTCCCTCATATAGCTCTCGTATTGCTCGCGAGATTGATCGCTTTCGGACGATTCGTGTCGTCGTTGAATCCACGGAATGATGCCTTCGTATGCCGTGCTGTATTCGCGGACGCGTCCGTACCGGTTCCGATACTTGACCATCACGTTGTCCTTCACGCCATTCATCACAAGCTTTCGATGCTTGTCGGATAGCTTCGACCATTTCTTGTCCAGATCGATTCCAAATTCGGATGCGACCGCTTCCAACATCCGAGTGAAGTATTGGGTGTGTGCTGTCCTCCAAGGTGCGATGGCACCCTTATTTATTGATAGCTCGGGATCCGGAATGACGAGGTCTGGATCAACTTCGTATTTTGTGCCTAGCCCGAGGCACGTTTCGCACGCCCCGTACGGCGAATTGAATGAAAAGTTTCGAGGTGCGAGTTCGTCGTAGCTCGTTCCGCACTTCGGGCAGGCAAGGTGCTGACTAAACGTGAGCGTTTCGTTCTCCGCATTCGCAGCAACTCCGGCTCGATCACCTTTCTTGCTCAGATTCGGTTGCGATTTTCGACTCTTGTCGTCTTCGCCGACCATCAATTCGACCTCTGCGACACCTTCGGCGAGACGCAGTGCCGTTTCTAAACTGTCTGTTAGGCGCCGTTCAATTCCATCGCGCCGCACGAGTCTGTCGACAATGATTTCCAGAGTGTGCTGCTCATAACGGGCAAGTTTCGTATCCAATTTGAGAAATTCGTTGATCTCTACCGTTTCTCCGTCGACTCTTGCCCGAGTAAATCCCTGCGCCGCAAGATCCGCAAGCAATGTGCTGTACTCTCCTTTTCGTCCGCGCACAACCGGAGCAAGTACCTGAAATCGAGTTCCTTCCGGCAACTCGAGTATTCGATCGACAATCTGTTGTGGAGTCTGCCGCTGCAATCGGGTCCCGTCGTTGACGCAATGCTGAATGCCGATGCGGGCGAACAACAACCTCAGGTAGTCATAAACCTCTGTGATCGTGCCAACGGTCGATCGCGGATTTCGGGAGGCCGATTTTTGGTCAATCGAAATTGCCGGCGAAAGCCCCTCGATGATGTCGACGTCCGGCTTGTCCATCTGGCCGAGAAACTGTCGCGCATACGCGCTAAGACTCTCCACATATCTGCGCTGTCCCTCCGCATAAATGGTGTCAAATGCAAGACTGCTCTTTCCCGATCCGGAAAGCCCAGTGAGCACGATGAGGCGATCCCTCGGCAGCTCCACATTGATGTTTTTGAGATTGTGCTCGCGCGCCCCGCGAACAACTATCTGATTGGGAGGAACATGATTGTGCGCTTTTTGAATGCGAGTCGGTTTTTTGGGGGACTTTGACATCGAATTCAGGCTATTAGCCAGCATCGCGAAGTTCACGTCGTAATTCCTTGACTTCATCTCTCAGACGCGCGGCATATTCAAATCTCAGTTCTGTGGCCGCCAAATGCATTTCCTCTTCGAGCGTTTGAATGAGACGTACCAATTCCTGTTCCGGCAAAGATCGAAGCTCGCGCACGACCTTGTCTCGCTCACGATCCTTGCGCATACCCTTTCCCGGCAACGGGGCCGTATTGTCGGGTCGCAACAACGACAAGATGTCGCCGACGGCCTTTCGAATCGTTTGCGGATTGATTCCGTTCACGCGGTTGTATTCGATTTGACGGTCTCGCCGCCTGTGGGTCTCATCGATCGCCGAATCCATTGCCGCCGTTCGTTTGTCCGCATACATGATGACCTGGCCGTCAACGTTTCGCGCCGCGCGACCGATCATTTGAATGAGCGAGGTTCGGCTGCGAAGGAACCCCTCCTTATCAGCATCGAGGATGGCCACAAGGGACACCTCCGGCAGGTCGAGGCCTTCCCGCAAAAGGTTGATGCCGACGAGAACATCGAATTCGCCGAGCCTCAGTGCCCGAAGGATTTCAATTCTTTGAATCGTGTCGATGTTCGAGTGAAGGTAACGCACGCGCAATCCCTGCTCGATGAGGTACTCGCTTAGGTCTTCCGCCATTTTCTTGGTCAGCGTGGTGACGAGGATTCGATCACCGCGTGCGACTACCTGGCCAATATTGATGATCAAGTCGTCGATTTGGCCCTTGGTTGGCTTGATCACAACTTCCGGATCGATCAGCCCCGTAGGCCTGACGATTTGTTCGACCACCTGTGAACTGATCGATATCTCAAATTTGGAAGGAGTGGCCGACAGAAAAATACATTGATTCACTCGTTCGATCGTTTCCTCAAATCGCAAAGGTCGGTTGTCTGCGGCCGACGGAAGCCGAAATCCGTGTTCGATGAGAATCGCCTTACGACTTTGATCTCCGGCGAACTGTCCATGTAACTGGGGAACCGTGACATGACTCTCATCTACTACGAGCACAAAGTCCGGCGGAAAATAATCCAAGAGGGTAAAGGGCGGCTGACCGGGAGAGCGCCCGTCGATATGCATCGAATAGTTTTCGATTCCGCTACAAAACCCGACCTCGGCCATCATCTCTAAGTCGTATTGAGTGCGCATGCGCAATCGTTGGGCTTCGAGGAGTTTGCCGTTGTCCTCGAACCACTTGAGTCTCTCTTCGAGCTCCGTTTCAATTGCCTGAATTGCGGTTCGCATCCTCTCGTCGCCGGCGACATAGTGCGTGGCCGGAAAGACGACCGCTTCGTTTTTAGTATGGAGCGTTTCCCCCGTGAGCGGATCGACCATCGTTATTTTTTCGACCGTGTCGCCAAACATTTCGATGCGCAAAACAGATTCTTCGTATGCCGGATGTACCTCGATCGTGTCTCCCCGCACCCTGAAATTTCCCCGACCGAGAACCATGTCGTTACGGTCGTATTGAAGATCGACGAGTCGTTTTAAAATGCTTCTTTGGTCGTAGTCAACACCGGCATGCAGCTCCAACAGGTGGCCTCGGTATTCCTCTGGATTTCCCATTCCATATATACAGCTGACTGAGGCAACGACAATCGTGTCGCGACGGGTCAGAAGGGCCGCAGTCGCGGAATGTCGCAGTCGATCAATCTCATCATTGACCGATGAATCCTTTTCGATGAAGGTGTCGCTCGAGGCGATATATGCCTCCGGCTGGTAATAGTCGTAATAACTGACGAAGTATTCAACGCGATTGTTGGGAAAGAAATCTCGCATCTCTTGAGCTAGCTGAGCGGCAAGGCTCTTGTTCGGAGCAAGGATGAGCGTGGGCCTCTGGATCTGCTCAATTGTCCACGCAATCGTGGCGGACTTGCCGGAACCGGTGATTCCCAAAAGGGTTTGGAATCGATCGCCGCGCTTGATTCCATCGGCAAGTTGTTGAATCGCCTGCGGCTGATCCCCCGCAGGGCTATACGAAGATTCGACCGTAAACACCTGGTCGTCGCTCGATGTCACTACGACTTCTCTTCTTGACTGTTCACAATTTGGAACTTCGGCAGGTCAAGGATCCACTTCCAAGCCCGTTCGACCTCTGCGGCCAACTGTTGTTGGTCGAGAGAATTGTCGATGATCAGACCGGCAATCGCATTTCGAGTCTTACGGTCGGCCTGACGAGACATTCGAGCATCGACGTCGATCGCGGTCATTCCGCGAGAATTGATGAGTCGCTCGCGGGCTATCGCCTGGTCCACGTCGACGACCACCACCCCGCTCAAATCTTCTCGAGGATTTTCCGATAGTAGGGGTAGATCCAAGATGACTACATGGTCTGTCTTGGCCTCGGTCGCAATGCGGCGAGTAATTTCTTCCCTTAGTTTTGGGTGCACAATCTTGTTCAGGTCGGCAAGGGAGTCCTGATCGGGGAACACAATGGCCGCCAGTGCCGATCGGTTGAGTTCGCCATGTTCGGTAAGTATTCCGTCGCCGAATCGTCGAACGATTTCGGCTAATACGGTCGTGCCCGGTTGTTGCAGTTCCCGAACAATGATGTCGCCGTCGATGATTACCGCGCCGCGCTGAGCAAACATCGTCGATACGGTTGTCTTGCCAGCTCCGATTCCCCCGGTAAGACCAACCAGAATCATTTTGGGTCTGTCGTACCTGGCACTTCTTCTGAAGGTGTCCCGGTCGTTGACGCATTGTCGAAGAATTCCGACCATGCCGCCTCGCGAGTCGAGTCATCGCCACCAACCCAATTTCCTTGGTCATCAACCTGAAACTGACCGCGATACTCCTCTGCGAGCTCTCCGCCCTCTGCGGCCTGCTTGATCGACAAACTGATCCGGCGTCGCGCCAGATCTAGATCAATAATTTTGACCCACAATTCCTCGCCAGGCGTTACGACCTGTTCCGGTGCCTCAACGTGGTGAGTAGACATTTCCGAAATGTGGACAAGACCTTCAATGCCATCTCCAACCTGAACGAAGCCGCCGAACGGCACAAGTTTGGTGACACGGCCGTAGACGAGCTGACCTACCTGATGAGTTCCCGCAAATTCCTGCCAAGGATCCTGCTGAGTGGCCTTCAAGGAGAGACTGATTCGTTCGCGTTCCATATCAACTTCGAGGACCTTGACATTGACTTCATCGCCAATATTTACGACCGCTCCAGGATTGTCAACATGTCGCCACGACAATTCCGAAACATGGATGAGCCCATCCATGCCTCCAAGATCAACGAACGCACCGAATGCAACAACGCTAGAAACTCGACCCTTGCGAATCTCGCCGATCTTTAGGTTTGTCAAGAATTCGTCTCGAGCCCCGCGCTGATTTTGCTCCAACAGCGTTCGTCGAGAGAGAACGACATTGTTTCGGTTTCGATCAAGTTCAAGAATTTTTGCCGTAATTCGCTGGCCAACATATGGCTGCAAATCACGAACACGCCTCAACTCAACAAGTGAGGCCGGTAAAAAGCCGCGCAATCCGATATCAACAATGAGTCCGCCCTTGACAACCTCGATGACGAGTCCTTCGACGGTTCCATCGGCTTCCTTGACCTTCTCGATGTCGCCCCACGCACGCTCGTACTGAGCTCGCTTCTTGGAGAGAAGTAGTCGACCTTCTTTATCCTCGAGCGTGAGCACAAGAGTCTCAATTTTCTCTCCTAGCTTGACAATCTCGTGCGGGTCTACGTCGTTACGAATCGACAGCTCGCGGCCAAGGATTACGCCTTCCGTCTTGTAGCCAATTTCGACTAGAACTTCGTCGCGCGTAATGCGTACGACGGTGCCGGTGACCAGCTGTCGTTCTTTGAGTTCGACGAGAGTGTCATTAATCGCGTCGGCGAACGATGTGGTGAGATCGCGTTCGGTTACTTGGCGAGGTGTGTAATTGCCTTCTGAATCGAAGGTGCCCATGGGCGGAGAAACGAGGAGTTTGGAGTCTGACACGTGGTGTTCTTTCGGGCGGATAGGAGAGATGGTCTCATGTGAGGGCAGCTGAGCAGCCCTCACATGGGCTCTACCGGTGGTAGAGCGAAATCACGCTACCACTGAGTTACGTCTTTGCACTCGCCCAGGAGTCGCCCCAGGCCGCGTTTACCTCGAGCGGAACGATGAGTGTCGCCGCGCCGATCATGGCCTTCAGAACCAATTTTTCGACTTCCTTTTTCTCGTTAACGGGGGCTTCAACAAGCACCTCGTCATGAACCTGGAGAATGAGACGACTCGACAGTTTGGCGTGGTCGAGTTGATGATCAATTCGAACCAACGCAATCTTGAAAATGTCTGCGGCTAGTCCTTGAATACCAGCGTTCATGGCCTGGCGCTCGCCTGCCTGACGTATGCGGAAGTTTGGGTTGTGCAATTCGGGAATTGGACGTCGTCTTCCGAAAATTGTCACAGTGAAGCCACGCGTGCGCGCTTGCTCAATCGTTTCATCCATGTAGTTCTTCACATTGGGGAAAGCACGAAAGTACGCGTCCAGAATCTCGGTCGCCTCGGACACGCCGATACCCAGTCGTTGACTTAGTCCATACGCCTCCATGCCGTAGGCGAGTCCGTAGGAAATCATTTTGGCTTGGCTTCGCTGTTCATATGTCACGTCGCTAGGCGCCACACCAAAGACACTCGCGGCGGTTGCCGTGTGAATGTCGACGCCGTTAACAAACGCATCGATGAGACCCGGATCGTTTGCCAAATGCGCGATGCAACGCAATTCAATTTGGTTGTAGTCCGCAACCAGCAATTCGTGACCTTTTGAGGGCACAAAGGCCTTGCGAAAGACTCGTCCTTCCTCCGAGCGAACCGGAATGTTGTGCAGGTTTGGCTTGTCGCTGCTGAGGCGACCCGTGCGAGCAACGGTCTGATTGAACGTTGCGTGAATGCGACCGTCTTGTCCGACTGCCTGAGCCAAACCGTCGCCGTAGGTTGACCTCAGTTTTTCGAATTCTCGATACTGCAGGAAAGGTTCGATGAACTCCGGCCACTGTGTCCGTAGCGAATCAAGTGTTGCCGCATCTGTACTAAAACCAGTTTTGGTTTTCCGTGGCGGCTTCAAACCTTTCTTCGTATACAGAATTTCACCAAGTTGTTTTGGAGAATTGAGATTAAATGTTTCACCTGCGACCTCATAAAGTTCTGCGGTTAATCGATCGACTTGGCTCCTTAGATGAGCGCCGATTGCCTGTAATTGTTTGATATCGACGCCAACACCGATGTGTTCCATTCGCGCCAATACTCGAACCAATGGAAGTTCAACGTCTCGATACAGTTTCTCAACTCCCTGGACGGCTAGAGCCGCAATGAGTGGCTCTGCTACGTATCCCACAGCCAATGCTTCGGCAGCAAACCGCTCCACCGATTCCGTCGACGAAGAATCGGATTCAAAATTCAGTTGCCCGGACTTCTCGGTGCCATTCACAGCAAGACTGCGTTCGGTGTATCGACTCAAAATGTCGGCGATTTCGTAACGACTTTCCGATGGATCCAAGAGGTAGGCGGCAATCGTCGTGTCGAAGTCGATAGCCGTGAGATCAGTGCCGCTATCCAAGAGCGCCCGCAATAGCGGCTTCAGGTTGTGCCCACGCACCGCACTCAGTTTCCCCAACGCGTCGCGAACGTCTGGATTGTCGAGAAGTTGTGTTGGTAGCCATGAGACCTTTGATGCTGCAAGATCGGTGACGACGCAAATACCGGTCATCGTCAATTTGTCGGCGTGTTCAATCCAAGTGGCACGCACATAGATGGGATTGCTAGCGGCGAGTGCAGAGATTGCCTCTTTGGACTGTTTACAGATGTGAATGTTCGGAGTAATTTCAGTGGATTCCGAATTGGTTGTTTCCGAAACCTGATCGCTGCCCACATCCAGCTTGAGGTACTTAAATGCTTCCTTCAGCCGCGCGGCCATTGTTTTAAATTCGAGAACGTCGAATAGATCCTTTACGGCCGCAAAATCTGGTCGGGGTGCACAATCATGAATATCGATCTCAACCGGCGCATCTCGTCGCAGCACCATTAATTGCGCGTTGCGTATAACCCGATCCCGATTCTGGATTAGCGATTCTCGAAGTTTTGGAGTTTGTTCGTCAGCGTGGTCAAAGACTGAACTCAACGATTCGTACTTGTTGATCAGCTTCGCGGCGGTCTTCTCACCAACTCCTGGAACACCTTCAAGGTTGTCGCTTGGGTCTCCACGCAGGGCCGCATAATCGGAATAATGCAGCGGCGTGACACCTGTTCGCGCTGCAATCCCCGCCTCGTCGAGCATCGCGTATTCGCTTACCCCACGCAAGTTGTACATCACGCGTACATGCGGGTCCTTGACCAACTGAAAGGTGTCTCTGTCGCCCGTGACGATGAGTACTTCAATGCCTTCGTTGCCTGCACGATCGGCAATTGTGGCAATGAGATCGTCGCCTTCGAATCCGGCTGCATCGATTGCCGCAATTCCCAATGCCGCCAGCAATTCTCGAATGATGTCGAGTTGCTGATACAAGATGTCCGGTTGCGACACTCGCTGTGCCTTGTACTCTGGCGCGGCAACGTGTCGAAACGTCGGCTCCTTGCGGTCAAATACGACAATGACCGAATCCGGTGTGTGGTCTTTCATCACCGATAACAGCATCGAGGTGAATCCAAAGACAGAATTGGTTACTTGTCCACTCGCCGTCACCATGTCTGTGGGAAGAGCGAAAAACGCTCGATAGGCCAACGAGTTTCCGTCGAGGACCATCAACTTCATGGTTTTAGATCACCCTTTATTATTCGCTCTGCGACTTCACGCATCTTTGTCCGGGAACTCATCGCTGTCTTTTGGATGAAATCAAACGATTCCTGTTCCGATAACCGAAAGGTGTCGATGAGAATTCCCTTTGCCCGATCGAATACCTTGCGTAATTCAAGCTGCTCGCCAAGTGCTTCCACTTCCCCGCTGAGGGATTTCAATTCACGAAATCGACCGATCGCCAATTCGATTGCAGGTATGAGGTCGGCCTTTTGAAATGGTTTCACGAGATACGCGAGCGCGCCCGCGTCGCGTGCCTGGGCAACTATTTCGCGCTGACTAAATGCCGTAAGCATCACTACTGGGCAGATTTTCTCTTCGATCACCATTCGGGCGGCGTCGA
The DNA here is from genome assembly GCA_039932495.1 of Ilumatobacteraceae bacterium. Classification (GTDB taxonomy): domain Bacteria; phylum Actinomycetota; class Acidimicrobiia; order Acidimicrobiales; family Ilumatobacteraceae; genus UBA3006. Next base: position 11,499 of record JBDTPW010000043.1, on the reverse strand, counting down.
GCCCATCTAGCCCCGGCATCTTGATATCAAAAATCGCCACGTCGGGTTGATGGGTGCGTACCAATTCGACTGCACGATCGCCACGCCCAGTATCGGCGACCACTTCGTATCCCTCTTCCTCAAGGGTTTCTCGCAAATCAAGGCGAATGATCGCTTCATCCTCTGCAATAACGACACGCACTGGCCGATGAACCTCGGTCATCGACCCAACTTGTCGAGCAAGGAATCCTGTCGCAGCTCAAGTTCGGAGATTTCCTTGAGAAGGTGGTTGCGATGCGAATTCAGCGAATCAACATGTGCCTGGGCGTCGCGATGCTCAAAAGCGGCAGAAGGAGTTTCTGAGACAAGAGATCGAAGTTCCTTGTCGTGGACTTCGTCCTTCAACACCCCCAACTGCTCATCAACGACACGCAATTCCTCGCGAAGGTGCCGCAACGTCATCGAACCACGAACCAACCGTCGCTCAATGAGCCGACTGGAAAATGTTGGCGACACTGTATTTAGTGTACGGGTGGCGTTTCCGACGAATACATTCGACTTAGTTGTGCCCGAGGTGGGAGTCGAACCCACACGCCCTTGCGGACAACGGATTTTGAGTCCGTCGCGTCTGCCATTCCGCCACTCGGGCCGATTGTCGTACATTGTACTGAACGCATCATGCTTGCCTTTACTTTTCCTGGTCAAGGGTCGCAGAGACCTGGCATGGGCAGACCGTGGCTTGACCATGAAAGTTGGGATCTCGTCACGGAGGCATCGAGTATTGCCAACCGCGACATAGGTGCGCTTCTTATCGATGCCTCTGCTGACGAACTCAAAGACACTCGCAACGCCCAGTTGACAACATTCGTACTCAGCCTCATGGTTCTCGACGCCGTGGAGCGCCTTGGAATTGAGCCGAGTTTTTGCGCGGGCCACAGCTTGGGCGAATACACGGCGCTCACTGCGACCGGAGCCTTGGGGTTTGAAGATGGAGTCCGACTAGTTGTCGAACGAGCGGCGGCGATGCATGATGCCGGTCTGCAATCGCCAGGTGTCATGTCTGCGGTTCTCGGTTTGGACGACGAGGATGTAGAAGTTGCTTGTCGGCGCGCGGACAGCGACGTTTGGGTGGCCAACTTCAACGCACCGGGACAGGTCGTGATCGCCGGCTCAAAGCAGGGCGTCGCCGCGGCATCCGGTCATGCAAAGCAGCTTGGGGCAAAGCGAGTGCTCGTCCTTCCCGTGTCGGGAGCGTTTCACACTCCGTTCATGACGATGGCCCGCGACCGATTGCGGGAAGCAATCGCAATAGCCAAGCCGCGCGATACGGAAGTCCCGATTGTTTCCAACGTGGATGCCCTACCCCATGATGACGGCGACGAATGGGCCTCGCTTCTATCGGCCCAACTCTCGAGCCCCGTGCGCTGGAAACACGGACTTTTGACGATGGCTCAGGCAGGAGTTCTTGGGTTCATCGAACTTGGCCCTGGCGGGGTGCTAACGGGAATGACCAAGAGAACCCTTGAAGATGCGCGAACGATCAGCGTCGCTACACCAGACGACCTGGACAGGCTCATCGAATGGGTCGGCACGGTCAATCCGGCGGCATCGGTGGTACCCGACGCTCACGAGGGAGAGCATTTGTTCGCTGTCGAACGACTTGTTGTAAGTCCCGCAGCGGGATTATTCAAGCCGACGGGAACACTCTCTGATGGTGTGACAATCGAGGTCGGCGATGTTCTTGGGCACGTCGCCGAGCATGAAGTTCGTTCACCGTTCGCTGGAATTTTGCAGAGTTATATTGCAGTCGATGGCGAAAGGGTTACATCGCGCCAACCGATCGCTTGGCTGCGAACACATTAAGATCGAGTAGATGCCACACATTCCTCCGAAGATGCGCGGCGCCGTCATTACCGGTTGGGGTACTGCCCTTCCGGAAAAGGTTGTCACCAACGATGACCTGGCCAAAACGATGGACACATCCGATCAATGGATTCGCGAGCGAACCGGAATAGAGCGACGACACATCGGTGGCTCAACTGCAAGCTTGTCAATTGAATCTGGCCAGAAGGCGCTGTCGATGGCGGGGATCGATCCATCCGAGATTGATGCCCTAATTCTCTCCACCACCACACCAGACAGAACAGTTCCGGCGACTTCGTCGCGTGTGCAACATCAACTTGGGCTTCGTTGCGGCGCATTCGATATCAATGCGGCATGTTCTGGGTTTGTCTACGGACTTGTGACTGCACACGGACTCATCGCCATGGGTGCTCGAAACGTCCTATTAATAGGTACCGACACGCTGTCACGGATAACAGATTGGACGGACCGAAATACCGCGGTGTTGTTCGCCGACGGCTCGGGCGCGGCCGTTCTTTCCGCGGTGGACGGTCCTGGTCAGTTATTGGCATGGGATCTGGATGCTGACGGTTCGGCCGAGGAACTCCTGTACGCCGAAATCGGGGGAAATCTGTTCATGGACGGGAAGGAAGTATTTCGTAAGGCAGTTCGGGTCATGGTCGACTCTGCGCAAAAGTCAATGGCCATCGCTGGCGTAACCGCAAATGACATTGCCCTAGTCGTTCCGCATCAAGCCAACATCAGAATCATCAAGGCGGCATGTGACCGACTCGGGGTGCCGATGGAGCGCACCGCGGTCGTACTTCAGGAGACGGGCAATACTTCCTCGGCCTCGATTCCCCTAGCGTTGTTCGACGCAACCGACAAGAAGCGATTGAAGCCCGACGACCTCGTGTTGTTGGTCGGGTTTGGCGCAGGAATGACTGCGGCAAGCGCGATTATTCGCTGGGACGCAAAGTGAGCGATACGACAAGCGGAATAGCAACGAATCGAGTTGTACTCATTACCGGTGGCTCGCGCGGAATTGGTTTGGCCTGCGCGCAGCAATTCGCGGCGCTCGGCGATCGCGTTGCGATCACTTACAACTCGACTCCTCCACCGCCCGAATTTTTCTCGATCAAATGTGATGTTTCTGTAGCCAGTGACGTCGACCGCGCGTTCAAGGAAATCGAGGAGCATTTTGGGCCTGTTCAGGTTCTTGTTTCAAACGCCGGCGTCACTCGCGACATGCTTCTCCTGCGGATGTCCGAAGAAGATTTTGCTCAAGTCGTCAACGTAAATCTCACCGCCGCGTATCGGGTTTGCAAGCGCGCAACCCAGGGCATGTTGCGGGCGAAGGCCGGTCGGATCGTGTTGATGTCGAGCGTCGTTGCCTTAATGGGATCGGCGGGTCAGGCAAACTATTCAGCATCCAAGGCAGGGTTAATTGGACTTGCCCGTTCGCTTGCTCGCGAACTTGGATCTCGCAATATCACTGTCAACGTCGTCGCCCCGGGCCCGGTCGACACCGACATGACGGCCGCGCTCGGTGAAAAACGTCTCGAAGAACTTTTGGCCGCGGTCCCTCTTGGCCGCTCGGCCTCAGTTGACGAAATTGCGGGGGTCGTCACGTTTCTTGCCTCGCCTGCTGCGGCATACATAACCGGTGCGGTAATCCCCGTTGACGGCGGATTAGGCATGGGTCACTGACTAAACTAAACAAAACTAGTTTCGCGTAAAGTTTCTTAACCAGGAGAACCCCATGGACCAGCAGTTATTTGATCGCTTCAAGAAATGCGCCGTCGAGGTGTTGTCCGTTGACGCCGCCAAAATAACTCCGGATGCCAGTTTCGGCGATGACCTTGATGCCGACAGTTTGGATCTTGTTGAATTGGTGATGGCACTCGAAGAAGAGTTTGAAATCGAAGTTCCCGAATCGGAACTCGAGGGTGTCGACACCATCGGCAAGGCATTCGATCTCGTCACTTCCAAAGTCAAGTAGACCCGTCGTTAGGTAGCCCCCGAGGCCCAGACAACTATGCAAGGCGCCGGACATCGCGTTGCCATCACCGGCTATGGCGTCGTCGCCCCGTGTGGGATCGGCAAGGAACAATTTTGGACAGGCCTGTTGGGTCCCGGAACAACTGGCGTACGTTCGGTCGACCTAGCCGACTGGGATCCGCTGCCATATTTTGACAGCCCAAAGGATGCCCGTCGATCCGATCGATGTGAACAATTCGCTCTTGCGGCGGCGGCCGAAGCATTCGCCCAGTCCGGCGAACTCGGTTACGACCCGGCATCCATTGGCTGCATCTTGGGTACCGGCATTGGCGGACTGCGCACGTTAGAGGAACAAGTTATTACTCGAATACAAAAAGGAGAACGGCGCGTATCTCCCTTTCTTGTGCCGATGATGATGTCGAATGCTTCTGGCGCTGCGATTTCGATGCGTTACAACCTCCAAGGTCCGACAGAAACGGTGTGTACGGCGTGTGCGGCCTCAACACATGCGATTGGTAATGCCGCCCGGCTCATTGCCTGGGGACGTTGCAACGCGGTGGTTACCGGAGGCACAGAGTCAGCGGCGACGCTTACCGCCCTCGCCGGGTTCACAAACATGACTGCACTGTCGACGACCCTCGTGAGCAAACCATTCGACGCAACCCGCGACGGATTCATCATGGGTGAGGGCGCCGCTATCTTCGTTTTGGAACGAATGGACCTGGCCATCAGTCGCGGCGCGACGATTATCGCCGAGGTGCTGGGTGCCGCGAGCAATGCTGACGCTCATCACATAACGGCTCCGTCGCCCGGCGGGGTCGGCGCGGCCACGTGCATGAATCTTGCGCTCACAGATGCAGGGATCGACGCATCTGAAATCAAGCAGATCAATGCCCACGGCACAAGCACTCCACTGAATGACGCTGCGGAGTCAGAGGCGATTGACAAAGTCTTTGGTGAAACTTCGCCTCCAGTTTTGTCGATCAAAGGCGTCACAGGTCACCCACTTGGCGCGGCCGGTGCCTTGGAAGCGGCGTCCGTCTTACTTTCGTTCTCTAAGCGGCTCATTCCGCCGACTGCCGGAACGACGGTTGTCGATCCCGCAATGAACATCGACCTCGTATTTGGAGAACCGCGACCATGGGAGCCCGGCCCAACTATTTCCAATAATTTTGGTTTCGGTGGTCACAACGGTTCGGTGATTTTGGCTCCGTACCAAAATTAAGTCCGACCTAAGTATCGACAACAACAAATAGCAGTTCACACTCACAGGCAACTTCGTCGTTTACCTTGGCGACCCCTGTGCCCTTCCCAGCCCGAGCCGACATCCGAGTGATTTCGGCTGTGACGACGAGCGTTTCGCCTGGAAGCACCTGTCGCCTAAATCGGGCGGAGTCCAGTCCACCAAAAAGCGGTAGTTTGCCGGCAAATCGCTCATCGCTGAGAATTGCGATCGCCCCGGTTTGAGCAATCGATTCGCACATCAAGACGCCCGGAAGCGTCGGTCGCTGGGGAAAATGTCCGACAAAAAACCATTCGTCACCTTGCAGCGACCACGTCGTAGTCGCCGATACTCCCGGCGTGAGTTCCAGAATTTCATCGACAAACAGAAACGGTGGTCGATGGGCAATGAGAGCGGTTGGGTGGGGAAAGGCCATCACTTGCCTAGAGCGTCGAGCAAATTGGTCGGAGTATCTTTCGGCGAGATTTTGTACCAAGCGTGATCGATTACACCATTCGCATTGATCAGAAACGCCGAACGTTCGATCCCCATGTATTCACGCCCGTACATCGATTTTTTCTTCCACACGTTGTATGCCTTGGCCGCGACGTGATCCGTGTCGGCAAGCAGCGGAAATCCGAGCGAATATTTCGTGTCAAATTTAAGTTGCTTCGCCGGAGTATCCGGACTTATTCCAACAATTGCCGTCCTACCGATGTCACCGCGAATATCGCGTAATAGGCATGATTGCTGTGTGCAGCCCGGCGTGTCCGCACGGGGATAAAAGTAGACGAGCGCCTTGCGCTTGCCGAGATCCTTTAATGCAAATGGCTTGCCGTGCTGATCGAGGAGATCGATTGCCGGTGCTTTGTCGCCTTCTTTCAACGTTCGAGACTTTGGCATGGCGCCAAATCTAGTCCGTGACGGTGTGGGCACTGTCTAACGCGGCGCGAACTTGAGCGACGTATTCGCCAACTGCGTCTGGACCGAAATCCATCAGTCGCCTCACCACCGATGCACCCTGGATAACTCCATCGGCAACCGTTGTAGCTTGAACCGCTTGCTCGGCGTTTGAAACCCCGACTCCGATGAGTACCGGAATGTCGGTTATCGCCTTGACTCGACGAGCGAGTGTGAGCGCCGTCGCGGCAAGTTCGCTCCGCTCACCTGTGACACCCAATAGGCCAACCGTATAAATGAATCCCTTCGATCTGGCGGTGATAAGTGGCAGTCGAGCATCCGGCGCCGTTGGGGCCACCAACATGACGGTTTCGATACTGGCAGCAGAGGCCGCCTCACACCACGGGCCACTTTCCTCAAGTGGAAGATCGGGGACGATTGCGGCGCACACCCCACTGCCCGCAAGTGCGCTGGCGAATCTCACGACGCCGGCGTGATGAATCGTGTTGTAGTAACACATCACCGCCAAGGGAATGTTCACATCGACGGAACTGAGTTGATCAAGTATCGAAGTTGGTGTTGTGCCAAGTTTGAGCGAGTTTTCCGACGCGCGCTGAATGATTGGTCCGTCCATGACCGGATCGGAAAATGGAATTCCTATTTCTACGGCGTCTGCTCCGTTGGCGGCGGCCGCTCGGATCGCATCGATCCATCCAGGCAACCCTCCCGTAATGTATGGAACCAAAATTTTACGACCCAAATCGCGTTGGGCTCGCAAGTGTGTTTCCAACTTGCCGAACGACATTAAATTTTTTCTCCGAGAATCTCCATCATTTGAGCGACATCTTTGTCGCCTCGTCCAGAAAGATTGACGAGCACAGTTTGTCCTTGAAGTTTCGGCGCCTCGTTCGTCAGCCATGCGATCGCATGCGCGCTTTCCAATGCTGGAATGATTCCTTCCAACCGAGCGAGGAGCCTGAATCCGGCGATGACTTGCTCATCGGTCACGGATGGATACTCCGCTCGACCCGTCGAGGAAAGGAACGAGTGTTCCGGCCCCACGCCGGGATAATCGAGTCCCGCACTAATTGACTGCGCCTCTCGGACTTGACCATGTTCGTCCTGCAAGAGGTAGCTACGCATTCCGTGAACGACACCGGGGACTCCCCTACCTATCGCTGCTCCGCCCGCGGGTTCGACTCCAATTAGGCGACTCTTCGTGTCGATGAAACCGGCAAAGATTCCAATCGCGTTGGAACCTCCGCCGACGCAGGCGACAACAGCATCCGGCACTCGACCGTTCAACAAACTTTCACACTGCTCTCTTGCCTCCTCTCCGATAATGCTTTGAAATGTTCTAACCATCCACGGATACGGATGCGGCCCCATGACCGAACCGATGGCGTAATACGTAGTCTCGACAGACGCGACCCAATCTCGCATCGCTTCGTTCACCGCATCTTTCAAAGTGCGGCTACCGGAAGTAGCGGCTATCACCTGAGCGCCGAGAAGTTTCATTCGAAACACATTGAGAGCTTGACGTTCAATATCAACCTCGCCCATGAACACCGTGCATTCCATTCCAAGCAATGCGGCCGCGGTTGCGACAGCCACTCCGTGCTGTCCAGCACCGGTTTCGGCCACGATTCGCCTTCTGCCCATCCGCCTGGCCAGTAACGCCTGACCTAAAACATTGTTGATCTTGTGCGAACCCGTGTGATTGAGATCCTCCCGCTTGAGGAGTACGCGTACTCCAAGGTGTGCGCCAAGATTGTGACACTCCGTGAGAATTGACGGCCTGCCCGCATAGTCACGCAATAGATCGTGCAGCTCTGAGCGAAATCTGGAATCAGCCCATGCCTCGATAAACGCCTGTTCCAATTCCTCACAGGCGGGAACCAATGTCTCGGGAATAAACCGTCCGCCGAATTCTCCGAATCGTCCGTCAATCGGAGGATTCAACATCATCGATCCAATGTACAGGTCTACTAATTATCGTCCATCCAGTTATATGGCTGGTCGACCGGATTCCATTCGTCTTCGGTTTCGGATTGGTCCAAAGCTCGCACCGTGGCAATAAATTCGCGCAACTTGATCGGATCCTTATGCCCAGGTTCGCGTTCAACTCCACTGCACACGTCAACTCCCCATGGATGAACCTGCTGGATTCCCGCCGCTACGTTTTCCGAATTGAGGCCACCGGAGAGCATGACAGACACCGAATCCGGAATTTCGGAGAGCAGTGACCAATCGACGAGTTCGCCGGAACCAGGCTGAATCCCGTCGACCAACACCACATTGGCCTGAAATTCATCGGCACGACGTGCATCAACCGAACCCGCCACAACTCCCTTGATCGTAAATCTCGCCTTGCTCGCAACCTCGCGAGTTATGGCAGGCGTTTCATGTCCGTGCAATTGGGCGCCATGGAGACGGGCTGAATTCATAATCTCGATGACTCGAGTCGGATGCTCATCGCGGAAAACTCCGATCGTCAACACTTCCGGCGGCAATCGGCGAACGATTTCACGCACTTTGGCTGGCGAAACCTGTCGCGGTGATGGCGCGAAAATGAACCCAAGTCCGTCGGCGCCCATTGCCACGGCAAAAAGTGCGTCTTCCTCGCTAGTGATTCCACAGATCTTGATGAACATGCATCGCTTACGGTAGCCCTAGACCCCTACTTGACCTGCAATTCCTGAAGCGAGGCCGAAATATTCTCCGAGGTAAGCAGCGACTCCCCAACCAGGACGGCATCAAAACCACAATCGCGCAAGACTCTCGCGTCTTCACCGTTGCGAACACCGGACTCCGCGACCTTCACCACCCCGCTCGGAAACAGCGGTACCAATTGCCGGGCACGTGTGTGGTCAACTTCAAATGTCGCAAGATTCCTTTGATTGACTCCGATAAGGGTTGCCCCAAGCTCAACTGAACGCTCAAGTTCGTCCGCGTTGTGGACCTCTACGAGAACGTCCAGACCAATGTCCACGGCCGTAGCGAAGAAGAGGATCATCTCGGCCGGTGTCAACGCAGAGGCAATAAGCAATATGCAATCGGCGCCCATCAACCGGCTATCACAAACGTCGCCGACGCTGACGATGAAATCCTTGCGAATCACGGGCAGCGTCGATGACCGTCGTGCTATCTCCAGGTCCGAGCGCGAGCCGCCGAAATACTCTTCGTCGGTTAGGACCGAAAGGCAAGTTGCGCCAGCATCTTCGTAGTCGCGGGCCAACTGCGCCGGATCCAAATCGATGTTCAAATCTCCCTTGGATGGCGACCGCCGCTTGATTTCGGCAATGACGGCCAGAAGATGCTTCGAACTTTCGACTATCGCCCGACGAAAACCCCTCGTCGGCGGCATGGCCCGCGCGGAGGAAATAAGCAGATCTGCGTCTCGGTGATCTTCTTTCGCCAATGCCCGATGATGGGCAAGGATGTCGTCTAGATACAAACCTAAAATCCCAATCGCTGGGCCAACTCGGATTCAAGCGAACCAATCGGAACTCTTTGCTGCTCGGTTGTGTCGCGATCGCGAATCGTAACCGAAGCATCCTCGAGGGAGTCAAAGTCCACCGTTACACACAGCGGAGTTCCGATTTCATCTTGACGTCGATAACGTCGCCCGATTGCCTGAGTCTCGTCAAACTCACACATGTATCGCTTAGCTAGGACGGAATAGATGCTGCGCGCCAATGGTGTAAGCGTGTCCTTCTTGGAGAGCGGCAAAACCGCAACTTGGTACGGCGCAAGCCGTGGATGTAAACGCAACACCGAACGAGGCTCGCCGTTGATGATGTCCTCGTCGTATGCGGCAAGTAGGAAGGCCGCCATGATTCGATTGGCACCTACCGCAGGCTCAACTACGTACGGCACATATCGTTCGTTGGTGGCCTGATCGAAATAGTCGAGTTTCTGTTTCGAATGTTCAATGTGTTGATTGAGGTCGAAATCGGTTCGTTGAGCAATTCCTTCGATTTCACCCCATCCCCATGGGAACAGGTACTCGATGTCGCGCGTTCCGGTTGAGTAATGGGAAAGCTCATCGGATTCGTGCGTTCGAAAGCGCAGCATCGCGATGGGGATTCCATAGTCGATATACCACTGCATTCGCTGCTCGCACCAGTATTGATACCAGCGTGGAGCTTCCGAAGGTGGAGTGAAAAACTCCAATTCCATCAGATCAAATTCACGAGTTCGGAATATGAAATTTCCCGGCGTGATTTCATTTCGAAAGGCCTTTCCGACCTGGGCAATTCCAAACGGCGGTTTCTTTCGAGAAGTCTGCAGCACGTTGGCGAAGTTGATGAACATTCCTTGGGCCGTCTCTGGCCGCAGGTAGACATCGGTACCCTCATCTTGGACCGGTCCGGCCGAGGTTTTAAACATCAGATTGAATGCCCGAGCCTCCGTGAACTGGCACCCCTCCCTGTTCTGCGGGCAGTCGCGAGTTTCCAATTGATCCTGACGAAAGCGCCGCTTACAAACGGTGCAATCGACCAACGGATCGGTGAAATTGGCCAGATGTCCGCTTGCCGCAAACACCTGCGGCGGCGTAAGGATTGCCGCATCGATGAGAACGACATCGTCGCGCTCCTGAACAATCGTTCGAATCCATGATTCTTTGACATTGCGCAACATCAACGAGCCAAGCGGGCCGTAATCGTATGAGGAACGAAATCCACCGTAAATTTCGGCGCTCGGATAAACGAAACCGCGTCGCTTGCACAGATTAACTATTTGATCAAGGTCGGTCGCGGGCATCGATTCAGACTACCGATTGCGCTGGTCGAACATCGACACTGATTTCAATCGACGCTCGATGTGATGCTCCATCGATTGAGTTGCGAGATGAGTGACCTCCGCAGTAGCCGCCGTTTCTTCCAAGGCCAACGCTTCATTTAATTGTCCACCCAAAATTTGACTCATTAGTTTGAGCGCCTGTGGAGTAATGCTCACTCCGGTTCGACATGATCGACACTGGGCACCGCCCTCCAATAGATCGAATGCGACGAGTTCACTGTCGGATTGACATCCAACACATCGATTGATTTCCGGGGTCACGCCTTCGGCGGCCAGGAGTTTCCAATAGAAGGCGGCCAGGACGATCGGAGATCCGTGCCTGGATAGTTCGTCGAGGGCCCCGGCCAACATTCGATACAGGTATGGGGCTGGCTCGCGGTCAAATGCAATCTGATCCACGGCCTCGAGCATCGAAATGCCCTGCATAAGGCGATCGAAATTTCGGTGCAATAAATATGACGAAGAGACCAAGTCCACCTGGGTGACGATGTCAAGATTTCTTCCTTTATATAGCTGTACATCGATGTGACTCAACGGCTCGAGCCTTGCACCAAAGCGCGACTTGGTCTTGCGCACACCTTTGGCGACGGCCCTCACCTTCCCATGTTCCTTCGTCATCATGACAATGATTCGGTCAGACTCGCCAAGTTTGTAGTTGCGAAGAACTACCGCAGAGTCGCGATATAAAGTCACGAGTCGATACTGCCAAATCGACGATCGCGTCGCTGAAAATCATCGATCGCCATTTG
>JBDTPW010000042.1:0-38130 GCA_039932495.1 Ilumatobacteraceae bacterium | reverse complement strand
TATCCCTTGAGTTTAAAAGCACGATCGTCCCCGATACGATCGCCGAATCTCTGGTCGAGGGATTAGGAAAAGCACTCGGTGTCGATGTCGTGCTGTTCTATTCGTTCGCCAAGAATCCGATGCCAAGACTATGGAAGCAATGGCACCTCAAGGACGAGCCCGAGGTCGAAGAGTCGGTGGTCACTGATTACGAGCCGGAATTGCTCAGACTTATGGAACATATGTGGAACAGAAAACGCAAGATCATCGTTAACGATTCCCAATTGATCGATATCGCCAGAGACCCGATCCCCGAGCTTGCCGCCATAACTCAGTTGGGTGCTCGAAGTTGGATGATGGTTCCGGTAGGTGCTGGTACCCAAGTATTGGGATGCGTTGCCGTGGGGATGGTGGAAAGCCCTCGTGTTTGGTCTGGCTCGGAAATCGAGTTGGTCGAAAAGGTGATTGCCGAGGTTGCCGACGTATTCATCCAAGCTAGGTTATTCAGACAGTCGATGCAGATCGCGGAAAACGATTCCGAAGTGAATCGGCTTGTCGAACTTGACAAGATCAAGAACGACTTGATCGAAAATATGAATCATGAACTGCGTACGCCATTGACATCGATCATTGGATATCTAGAAGTAATAATGGATGACGTTGACGCCAGTACCGAGCCGGAGTTGGCTTCATCATTGGCTGCCGTACAACGCAACGCGATTCGGCTTCAGAGCCTGATGGATAACATGATGCGACCATCCAAGTCGAACTTTCACGATGTTCAGTTGAATATCGCCAAAGTGAATGTCGGACATCTGCTTACGGATTTGGCCGATTCGCTGCAACTCGGCATTGACGATGCTGGAGTGAAGATGAAAGTGCGCATCGAATCCCCGATTAGGGATTTGATCATCGACGGAGACGTACTTCAATTGGAACAGGTATTTGTGAACCTGATGTCAAATGCCATTAAGTACACGCCACGCGGAGGGTCGATTACTGTTTGTGCGAAACGGGTCAATGCGGCAGGAAAATTTGTGGAAGTGAAGGTAATCGATACCGGAATTGGGATTCCTACCGAAGAGTTTCCCAATGTATTCCAGAGATTCTTCCGTGCATCAACTGCGACCAAGGCTTCGATTCCCGGATTTGGAATTGGACTCTCACTTGTACATTCGATAATTCGGGAACACCACGGCACAATCACGTTCGATTCGAAAATTGGAAAAGGCACCGTGTTTACCGTGACTCTTCCAGCACGATATGTGTCACCCAAATCCGCCGCCGAGTCCTCATGACTAAGAAGGACGGTCCGATTATTGTCGTCGCCGACGACGATCACGACATTTGCGGATTAATTAAGATGCAATTGACCCGCCACGGTTTTCAGGTGTTTATTGCCGACAACGGGGAAACGGCATTGGAACTCATAGCCGAACATAAACCGGCCGTGGCATTACTAGACATCATGATGCCGAAGTTGTCCGGACTGGAAGTCGCTCGTAAGATTCGTGAAGATCCGACGAACTCCACGGTAAACATCATGTTGATCTCGGCACGAAGCAGCGGGCGAATCGAAGGCGATCTGGATGAACTCGATATCGAGGACTACATCACAAAGCCATTTAGCCCGATAGATCTCGTTCAGCGAATTCAAGAAGTTATCGGTCGGGGAGGACATCATGACTGATTTCGGCCAGCCTGAGGTAGATCCCGCAGCGCCGCGATTGCAATCGACACCGGCGCCACAGTGGCTCGGGCCGCTGTGCGGACTTCTTGCAGGTGGCTTCTCGGTTTGCATTGGTCTGTTGGTTGCGGCGCTCATTGATGTTGCTTCTCCGCTCGATTCGGTTGGTAGCGAATTCATCGATCGGACGCCGAAGTGGTTGAAGACCCGCGCCATTGACTGGTTTGGAACAAACGACAAGCAGGCACTTCGCTTTGGAATGGTCATCACGATTTCAATTCTCGCGCTAGCGATTGGGGCAATCGCCAGACGACGACCGACAATTGGCCCAATCGGAATTGCTTTGTTCGGCGTGATCGGAGCAATTGTGGCCTATGGTCGACCGAATCAAGGCTTCAAGTCGGCGGTGCCGGCGCTAGTCGGAGCGGCAATTGGCTGCGTTCTCATTTGGTACTTGATTGCATTAGTTCGCCAGGGTGATCCCGCCCAATCAATTACCGGTGCTTCGCGTACCCCGAGCAATTGGGACCGTCGGCGATTCGTCCAGGTTGTCGCGACTTCGGCAATTGGTGCGGTGGCTGGAGCCGCGTGGGCGCGCCGATTGGAAAATCAACGGTTAACCGAAATTGAACGTGCCATTCCGGCGGAGTTACCTCCGGTGGCGACAAACGGATTTTACGGTGGCGAGATTGCGTCCGCGGCGCCAGAAATCCCCGCCGATGCCACACTCAGCCCAGTGACACCATTTGTGACTTCGAACGATGCGTTCTACCGAATCGATACTGCGCTTTCGGTACCGCGAATTCGAAGTGAATCATGGGCGATGGATATCAATGGCCGCGTGGACAACCCGTTACGGCTGACCTATAACGATCTACTTGCCAGACCCCAAATTGAGAGGGTTGTGACTATCGCCTGCGTGTCAAATGAAGTCGGCGGCGATCTAATTGGCAATGCCGTGTGGCAGGGAGTATTGCTCGCCCCCTTGCTCGAAGAAGCAGGCGTCCATCGCGATGCAACCCAAGTATTCGGCGTATCCGTCGACGGTTGGACTAGCGGGTTCCCAATTGAAGTCGTCCAAGACGGACGCGATGCGATGATCGCCATCGGCATGAACGGGGAGCCGCTGCCACTCAAACACGGATTTCCAGCCCGAGTGATCGTTCCAGGCTTATACGGGTATGTCAGTGCGACCAAATGGCTGAGCCGATTACAACTCACAACATGGGACGAAGCAGTTGGTTACTGGGTCCCTCGGGGGTGGGCTCGCGATGCGCCGATCAAGACTCAATCGCGAATTGACGTGCCCCGTCGTAGACAGAGCGTTCCGGCAGGTCCAACGGCAATCGCCGGCATCGCCTGGGCGCAACATCGTGGAGTGGCCAAAGTAGAAGTCCGCATTGACGACGGAATCTGGAACGAAGCTCGGCTGGGTTCCGATGTCACTAACGACGCATGGCGGCAATGGCTTTATCAATGGGATTCCACACCCGGGAAGTACACGATTCAAGTTCGGGCAACCGACAATGACGGCGACACACAAATCGAGGAACTAAGTCGCCCTGACCCAGACGGTGCAACCGGATATCACACTCGGACGGTGACCGTCACCGCATGAACCGACCTTGACGCATTCAAGATGAGGTCAGGTGATCGCCGCCTGTCCAATCTTTTTCAACTGCATCGAGGCGACGCGACGCATCTCGACGTAAGACGGTCGCCACTGATCCGACCAACACGGCACACAGGGCAAGTGTTCCGACGTGACTATCAAATGGGGTATTGCTTCGCGCGCTGACGGTGAAGTGGGATGTGGCCAAGTTGGCGAACGGGGCGAGTATCGAATCGGTGATCGAAATCACGTCGAGACCGCGATCTATCGCATGCTTGACGAGATCAATCAGCCATTTGTCGTATCGGTGAAAGTCAATAGCGATTAGCACATCACCTTTGTTTGCCACGGCAATCTGAGCGCTGAGGCTTACGGGATTACCCGTCAGCAAGGTGATGCCGTCGCGTAGCAGACGCAACTCTTCACTCAGATGTAATGCGATTCCCGATGATGAATTCCCGCTAACGATGTAAACGGTGATCGACTCATCGGCGAGCGAATTGACGGCCGAGCCCAAGCTTGCTCGATCGATCTCGGTCAAGGTTTGCGAAATGTTTCCAATCTCCGTCTCCATCGCAACGGCAACAACGTCGCCCTCGGATGCGGTTTTTATCTTCTCCGCGGCCGGTCGCAATCGCTGCGAAATTTCCCCTTGGACATGGGATTGCAGATCGCTGAACCCGCTGTAACCGAGCTGGATTGCAAGACGGTGGACGGAACCGACGCCCGCACCGACCAAGTCTGCAAACGATGCCGCAGTGCCAAAGGCAATCGCACCCGGGTCATCGAGCAAGAATCTGGCAATCCGACGATCGGTAGTGGTCAGTTGGTCGATTCGTTGGCTTACGAGCAAGGCCAGTGTTGGCTCGGCGGTGGTAGTCATGCCCTGTCCTCATTTCCGTCCTCGAGATTGGAAAATTTGTTCCAGCCTACGATAGATTGGAACATATGACGATGTGGGACACCAGTACGACTAGGGCCGTGGCCGGTCCCGTTGACAGTGAGTCGTTCGTCAGGGCAGCGGGACACGCTCGCCGCCGCCTGCCAGCCGAGGTTCAAGACGCTCTCATTGATCTGGCGGATCATTCGCCACGACAGGGATACCTACTGTTGCGCAACATCGACATCGGCAGCGTTCCGGCGACCCCGAGTTCGCCGACGGCCACAACCGGCAAGGATTTGCAATCGGAGTTCGCCCTACTTTCCATGGCTCGTTGCCTTGGACAACCCGTTGGCTATCTACCAGAACACAACGGATCGATCGTCCAAAACATCGTCCCAGTTCGGGGCACAGAAACAAGGCAAATTTCGACGTCTTCGGGAGTGGAATTGAAGTTTCATACGGAGACCGCCTTTCATCCGTACAGACCGCGCTACCTGCTCCTTCTCTGTCTTCGCGGTGATCGCCAGGCCGGAACACTTCTTGCCTCGATCTACGACATAGTTGAACATCTTTCTTCAAGCGACCTCGAGGTACTGCGTCAGAGTCGGTTTAGGACCGCGGTGGATGCGAGTTTCCTCAACGGGTTGTCGTCAGGACTTGGTTCCGCTAAACCAATTTTGTCCGGCAGCGAATTTGATCTGACATTCGTTTACGACGCCGACCTCATGGTCGGCATCGACAGCGAAGCTCAGGATGTGCTGGAGCGATTGGCCAATGCGATTGGTAAATCGACTAAGAGCATTGTCCTCGATGCCGGCGACTTGCTAGTTATCGATAACAATGTCGCGGTTCACGGCCGGTCACCATTTGTTGCCCGGTTCGATGGGACAGACCGCTGGTTGCAGCGCACGTTTGTGGTCAGCGACTTGTCGCCGAGCGCGAGCGATCGAATTGGTCGAATCATCACCACAACCTTTGACTGACGGCTATAACTTCTTGAGGTGAAACGACTTCGGTCGCGTGTAAGGATCGAAACCAAGTGACGATAAGGCAATACCCCGACCCGTCTCTTTGACCCCCGTCCAGACCAGGGCCGGGTCAACATAGTCACAGCGATTCATATATATGGTGCCGGTCTCGATCTGTTGACCTATTCGTACCGCCGCACTCTCATCATTTGTCCACACCGATGCGGTGAGTCCATAAGGTGAGTCGTTCATCAACGTGATCGCCTCTTCATCGGATTTCACCGACATGATTCCAATCACCGGTCCAAACGATTCGTCGCGCATGACGCTCATTGAATGATCGACATTGGCGAGAACCGTAGGACCTAGGTATGGGGTACCGGCTACAGAATTGGGGAAGTGAGACTCGCCAACGAGAGCCTTGGCGCCATGGCACAGAGCATCGTCTATCTGCGTGCGGACGAAAGCCGCAGCGGATGCATTGACCATCGGCCCAATCGTGGTTTCATTATCGATCGGGTTACCCAGCACATATTGACGAGCCGCACTGGCAAACCCATCGACGAATGAGTCGTAGACAGTTTCGTGAACATAGATACGTTCAATCGCGCAACAGGATTGCCCGCTATTAAAGAACGATCCATCTACGTTTTCGGCAATTGCATAATCCAGATCAACATCCGCACGAACATAGGAAGGATCCTTACCGCCAAGTTCCGTGCCCACGCCGATGAATCGCCCCGCGGCAGATCGTTCCATCGCTCTGCCACCGTCTACCGAACCGGTAAATACAACAAAATTCACCCGTGAGTCGTGAATCATTTTGTTGACCGAATCGTGGCTGGCATGAATGTACTGAAAGACACCAGTCGGTAAGCCCGCGGCCTCAAAGGCGGTTTGCAGACGCTCGGCGCACAACATTGTCTGTGCGGCATGTTTGAGAATGACGGTATTGCCGGCCAAGAGTGCAGGAACAATTGAGTTGACGGTGGTCAGATACGGATAATTCCAAGGGGCGACCACCAGCACGGTTCCCAACGGTTCGCGGCGTATGAATTTGGTAAAGCCAGTGGACTTTGGAACGGCAATATCGGCGAGACTTTCCTCCGCAATTCCAGCCATGAACCGGGCGCGTTCCTGAAATCCGCGCAAAATCTCGTTTGGGGTATAGCGAATCGGTCGGCCCATTTGCCACGTCAGCTCGGTGGCGATGCCTGGAGCGTTTGACTCCATAAATAGAACCATGTCTTCGATTATTCGAACCCGTTCCGATATTGGAGTCGCCCGCCACGACCGACCGGCGCTTTGTGCGGTAGCCAGAACATGTTCCAAGAGAGAATCATTTGCAATTTCTCGTTCGGCGAATACAGAACCGTCGATTGGCGAGATGATCTTTTGCAAAGTCATTCAGCAACATTAGGTCTGGCACGAGACGGATCAACAAGGCGAGATCCAATAAAAAGGCACACAAATCATGTTGTCTATACTGTGCGAATGGGGTCACATCGAACGCTCACACGCGAAGAACTGACCGCATCAATAACCAGAGGCGACATAGACACCGTCATCGTCGCTTTTCCAGACCTTCAAGGTCGAATGGTTGGTAAACGAATTACCGGCTGGTTTTTTCTCGAAGACGTTGCCGAGCATGGCACCGAAAACTGCAATTATCTCATTGCTACCGATATGGACGACAATCCGATACCGGGATATCGATTTGCAAGTTACGACCTCGGATATGGAGACATGCTGGCGATGCCGGATTGGGACACGGTACGTGTGCTGCCTTGGCATACCAAGACGGCACTCGTGTTGTGTGATGTTCAAGACCCTGATTCACATTTACCGATTGGGGTTTCACCACGCCAAATGTTGCGCGATCAGGTAGCCGCGGCCGAAAAAGCCGGCTACACGCCGATGCTCGGGAGTGAAATCGAGTTTTACTTGTTCCACGACTCTTATCGAGAGGCTCACGAAAAAGGCTTCAAGTCACTGACCCCACATTCGCCGTGGATGGAGGATTATCAAATCGTGCAGACCACGTTTGACGAGTACATCCTCGGCGACATTCGTCGAAATCTTGAGGGCGCCGGGATTCCAATTGAATGCTCCAAGGGCGAAGCCGGTCGAGGGCAACATGAAGTCAACCTCCGCTATGCCGGGGCGCTGGAGATGGCCGATCGCAATTTGGTGTACAAGTCAGCGGCTAAGGAAATTGCGGCGTCTCATGGTCGCTCGGTGAGTTTCATGGCTAAATATAATTTTGGCGAGACCGGGTCGTCGTGCCATGTCCATTCGAGTCTGTGGAATATTTCAGATCAGTCAGCAGCTTTTGCCGGGCATCACATGCCTGAGGTATTCCAGCAGTATTTAGCCGGATTGCTGGCCACGGCACGCGATTTCAGTTTGCTGTGGGCGCCAACGGTCAATAGCTACCGTCGATTTCAACCCGGCTCATGGGCTCCCACCGCGGTTGCATGGGGGAGCGATAACCGAACGCTTGGCTACCGCGTAGTCGGGCACGGTGAGGGTGCCCGAGTCGAATGTCGGATTCCCGGTGCCGATGCCAACAGTTACTTCGCCTTCGCCGGCACGATCGCCGGCGGTCTGTACGGAATTCGTCACAAATTGAAATTAGAAAAACAATTTGTCGGTAACGGCTACGAGGCGACTGACGTAACGCGGATACCTTTTTCGTTATTTGAGGCCATTCAATGTTGGGAAGACAGCAAAATTGTCCGCGAGTGCTTCGGTGATGAGGTACACCATCATATTTTAAATATGGCCAAAGTCGAGTGGCGGGCCTTCAATCAGACAGTCACCGATTGGGAACTCACTAGATACTTTGAGCGCGCATAACGCGGCCCGGGAGTAGACATGGCACGGTTATCGGGAAAAGTCACAATTATTACTGGCGCCGCTGGCGGCCTAGGGCGAGTGGCGGCACGGAAGTTTGCGAACGAAGGTTCCCATGTCGTGGTAACGGATGTCATCGACGGTCAGGCCGCTGTCGATGAAATCAAGTCTGCCGGTGGATCGGCCGCTTATATTCGGGGCGATGTCACAAGCGAAGACTCGTGGAAGGAAGTCATCGCCTTTACTAAAAAGACTTTCGGAAGTGTTGATGTCTTGTACAACAACGCTGGGGTCATGCTCGGTGACGATGACAATCCGGTGACGACACCGATGTCGGTGTACGAATTGACCATGGACATCAACGTCAAAGGCGTACTACTCGGCTGTAAATACGCGATTCCTCAAATGCTTGAGCAGGGCAAGGGAACGATTGTCAACGTGGCATCGTTCGTCGCCCATATGGGCGCGGCGACCCCACAGATTGCCTACACCGCATCGAAAGGGGCCGTGTTAGCGATGACTCGTGAGATTGCCGTGATTTATGCACGCAATGGGATCCGGGCCAACGCGTTGTGTCCTGGTCCGGTGATGACGCCATTGTTGGCCGCGTTTCTTGACAACGACGCCAAGAGAAATCGTCGAGTCGTCCACATTCCGATGGGTCGCTTTGGCGAACCGGAGGAAATCGCCAACGGAGCATTGTTCCTGGCATCCGACGAGTCGTCGTGGATGACCGGTCAATCGCTGATTATTGATGGCGGCATTACGGCGGCATACGTCACGCCCGAATAAACACGCCTGGGTATAGGCGAATTTAAGGGCGGTGGCGAAGATTGCGATGCAGGATGCTAGGGCCTTGGGCGCCAGAAAATTGCCAACTGGGCAATTGCCGACCCGACCCCCAAGGCGACGGCGACCGTTAGGGATGCCCAATTCGAGTAGCCCAAGTCAAGTGCCGAATCAATCGACCAACTGCCTGGCCCAAGCAGGGCGATAACCACGGCCACGGAGGCAATGGCGGCGCAGTATTCCCACCCTTCGCCTGGTCTAAAGATGAAATAGCCGTTGTGCCGGTGGGTCACGACAATGGCCACGACCATTAGGGCGATCAGGGCGGCGGAAGCGATCGGGGTGGCCAAACCGAGGACCAGGGCAATACCCGAGCCTTGTTCGGTGAGCGAAGCCAAACGCGCCTGCGTCTTTGGCCACCGCATGCCGATGCCGCCGAACCACTTTGCGGTGCGATCGATTCCGCCTTTACCGAACATCTTGTTGTAGCCGTGGGCAAAAATAGACAGTCCGAAAGAAAGCCGCAACAGGAGGGCGGCAGTATCGATGTGGTGGGCTTCTATATGTATGCCGTCATCGTAATTTGGTCAGCCCCAGATACACGCACCCATGCCAAAGGTCGTACAATCCTTCTTGGCGCAGGCGCGAACTTTCTTGATTGGCACTACTTAGGAGTAATCGATGACCGATACGGCAAAGAGGCTGGACGAGTCCGAGTCCGAATCACTTCATCATGTGGTCATCCGCTTCGCAGGGGATTCCGGCGATGGAATGCAGTTAACGGGGGACCGCTTCACGTCCGCGAGTGCGCTCTTTGGCAACGACCTGGCGACCTTGCCCGAATTTCCGGCCGAAATCCGCGCCCCTGCCGGAACCGTGCCGGGCGTTTCTAGTTTTCAGGTGCGGATTGCGGACTCCGACATCACGACACCGGGCGACGCGCCATCGGTGCTCGTGGCGATGAATCCGGCTGCGTTGAAGGCCGATCTTGATCGATTGGAAAAGGGCGGAATGTTGATCGTTAATTCCGATGCCTTTACCGAGCGCGATTTGGAAAAGGCTGGCTATAAGGAGAATCCACTTCTCGACGATTCGTTGCGATCGTTTCGAGTTGTCGAGGTTCCAATGACATCGTTAACCAAGGAGGCCACGTTGCCCCTCGGTGTGAAGTCTCGCGACGCCGAACGATCAAAGAACTTCTTTGCCCTTGGCCTCATCTCTTGGATGTACACCCGCCCGATCGAGACAACGACAAAGTGGATTGCTGACCGATTCAAGGATCCACTTGTGCGCGCGTCAAACGAGGCGGCGTTCAAGGCCGGTTACCACTTTGGTGAGACGACGGAACTTATTGATCATCGGTACAAAGTTCCCCCGGCCAATCTGCAGGTAGGCGAGTACACGAACGTAACCGGCAACACCGCCTTGGCTTGGGGTGTTATAGCCGCCGGGCAATTGGCCAAACTTCCCGTGTTTCTGGGAAGTTATCCAATTACACCGGCCTCGGATATTTTGCATGAACTGTCCAAACACAAGCACTTCGGCGTGCGCACCGTGCAGGCGGAAGACGAAATCGCAGCGATCGGCATGGCTCTCGGTTCTGCCTTTGCCGGAAATCTTGGAGTCACCGCCACTAGCGGTCCCGGCATGGCGTTGAAGAGCGAGACGATCAGCCTGGCGATTTCTCTCGAACTCCCGCTCCTGATTATCGACATCCAGCGAGGCGGTCCGTCAACGGGTTTGCCGACGAAGACGGACGCGGGCGACCTGCAGATGGCGCTGTACGGACGTCACGGCGAATCTCCCTTGCCGGTCATCGCGGCGTACAGCCCTTCTCATTGTTTCTTCGCCGCGATCGAAGCCGTTCGCATCGCGCTCAAGTATCGAACACCGGTGATCTTGCTTTCCGATGGGTACTTGGCCAATGGTGCCGAGCCATGGCTGTTGCCAAATATCGAAGATCTTCCGGATATTTCGGTTCCGTTTGCCACCGAACTCAACCACGTCGCCGAAGACGGTACGGACGAATTCTGGCCATACCTGCGCGACCCGCAAACACTTGCCAGGCCATGGGCAATTCCGGGTACGCCAAACTTAATGCACCGAATCGGCGGAATCGAAAAGGAAGATGGTTCAGGCAACATCAATTACACGCCACAAAACCACCAATTAATGGTCAACTTGCGCGCCGCAAAGATCGCCGGCATCGCCAGCGACATTCCGCTTGCCACGATCAGCGGCGACGAGGATGCAAAAACCTGCGTGCTTGGTTGGGGGTCAACATGGGGCGCGATCACGGAGGCGGTCATGAGAGTGAGAGAGGACGGCAAAAAAATTGCATCGGTCCATCTCACCCATCTCAACCCATTGCCGGCGAATCTCGGCGAAATTCTGCGTAAGTTTGACTCCGTACTTGTACCCGAATTGAATACCGGTCATCT
This sequence comes from Ilumatobacteraceae bacterium, assembly GCA_039932495.1. GTDB lineage: Bacteria > Actinomycetota > Acidimicrobiia > Acidimicrobiales > Ilumatobacteraceae > UBA3006. The sequence continues at coordinate 26,915 of JBDTPW010000042.1, read as the reverse complement.
GTGCAGACTTGTCCGCGGTGAGTACCTCATCGATGCTCAATCAATAAGTAAGGTGCAAGGCATTCCGTTCACTGCCGGAGAACTTGTCACAGCCTTCACGGAGGTAATGTCATGAGCGACACGATTGTTCCACTGACGACCAAAAAGGATTGGTCGAGCGACCAAGAGGTTCGTTGGTGCCCTGGATGCGGGGATTACGGGGTGTTGCAAGCTGTTCAGCAACTCATGCCCGAACTAGGAGTAAGCCCGGCCAACACGGTGTTCATCTCGGGAATCGGCTGTTCGAGTCGATTCCCTTATTACATGAATACCTACGGAGTCCATTCGATTCACGGTCGGGCACCGGCAATCGCTACAGGTGTCAAAACGGCACGCCCAGACCTTGACGTGTGGGTGATCACCGGCGACGGCGACGCGCTTTCGATCGGCGGCAACCATCTCATTCATATGTTGCGCCGCAATGTCAACGTGACAATGCTTCTGTTCAACAATCGCATCTACGGTCTGACTAAGGGACAGTATTCGCCAACTTCAGAATTGGGCAAGGTGACCAAAAGCACTCCGCTTGGCAGCGTTGATCCACCATTCAACCCACTTGCCGTAGCCCTCGGTGCCGGGGCATCGTTCGTTGCCCGAACCCACGATCTCGACCGCAAACATATGATCGAGATATTCAGGGCCGCACACGCGCATAGGGGTGCGTCATTTGTGGAGATCTTTCAGAACTGCAACGTGTTCAACGACGGTGCGTTCAAAGACATTGTCGGTCGTGAACAGCGCGAAGAAATGCTTATCGACCTCAAGCATGGGGAACAGATTCGATTCGGGGCCAATGGACATCTCGGTGTCATTGCCGATCACGATGGAAGTCTGAAGATCGTCGAGGTCGCAGATGTTGGCGAGGATGCAATTTTGATCCACGACAAATATCGGGCCAACCCAGGTTTGGCGTTTGCCCTAGCCGGGTTGAGTCACGACGATCATTCGCCAACTCCGTTTGGAATCTTTCGCGAAGTTGAATCTCACGAATATGCGGGGGCGGTTTCTGCCCAAGTTGCCGCCGCCTACGAACGCCAAGGCCCCGGCGACCTCGCTGCACTCTTGCGTTCCAACGGGACATGGATGGTCGAATAAATCTCTTTACAGAGCCGCAGGAATTACTGCCGTTTGATGGCAGTGCAGTGATCCATCATGGTTTCATTGATCCAAATCGCGCCGACGAGATCTTCCGACAGTTAATGGGCGAAACTCAATGGGAACAGCGAGACATCGTCTTATTCGGCAAACAGCACCGCGAACCACGACTGTCCGTGTGGCATAGCGAGCCGCACATTTCGTATACATATTCCGGGGTCCTGCGCACGCCCCAACCGTGGACGCCACTTTTGGTGGAACTGCGCGACAAGTGCGCGGCGGTCACGAACGCTACTTTCAACGCTGTGCTGGCGAATCTCTATCGAAATGGACTTGACGGCGTTGGCTGGCACGCCGACAATGAGGCGTCCAACGGTCGCGAACCAACAATCGCCTCGCTCAGTTTAGGTGCGTCACGACGATTCGATTTTCGACATCGAGAATCTAAACAGACGATTCAAGTGCAACTCGATTCCGGAAGTTTGCTCGTCATGTCAGGACTTTCCCAACATTGTTGGGTGCATCAACTTCCGCGAACTAAGAAAGTTTTCGAGCCGCGGATAAATCTCACCTTCCGCCGTGTCGTTGGCGCAGCAGTAAAGTGACTTCCGATGAGCTTGCGAGGTCAGCAATTGTGACGGGAATTGCCGAATTGCAACGGGCACTCGGTTCGAAGGTATCGCTCAACGACACTGTGCGCGATCAACATGCTGGCGACGAAAGTTTTCACCATCGCGTGCAACCCGAAGCCGTCATCTTCGCCGAATCAACCGAAGATGTTGTAGTTGCCTTGCGAATATGCAACGAGCACCGGGTGCCAGTCGTGCCGTGGGGAGTCGGCACATCGTTGGAAGGTAACAGCACACCAATCAGCGGAGGAGTCTCTCTTGATTTAACCCGGATGGACAGAGTGTTGCGAGTGAGCGCAGAGGATCTGGACTGCACGATCCAGCCGGGTGTTCGACGCAAGCAGCTCAACGAAGTGCTCGCACCTCACGGCTTGTTTTTCCCTGTTGACCCGGGCGCCGATGCAACCTTGGGTGGAATGGCGTCAACCGGAGCATCGGGCACTACCACCGTGAAGTACGGAGCAATGAAGCAACTCGTACTTGGGTTGCAAGTGGTTACACCATCGGGCGAGATCGTGACGACCTCCCGCCGGGCTCGCAAGACGTCTGCCGGCTATGACCTCACCCATTTGTTCGTCGGCGCGGAAGGCACGCTGGGTGTCATTTGCGAACTGACCCTTCGCCTATTTGCGATTCCCGACACAATTGCCGCGGCAACCATGCAGTTCCCGTCTGTACGCAGCGCCGTCGATGCGGTAATAGAAATAATCCAATTCGGAATTGGCGTGGCACGTATCGAGTTGCTTGATAGCGATGCGGTCATGGCCGTGAACAAGTATTCGCAGACGAATCTGCCCGAGCGAACACTATTGCTGCTCGAGTTTCACGGATCTGCGGACATTGTCGCGTTTGAAATCGCCGAGGCAAAGGAAGTGTTGTCGCGGCATGGAGGGGAAGGCTTTCAACAGACGTCGGACGAAGCCGAGCGCCGAAAATTATGGCAGGCCCGACACGACACGGCACTGGCATGCCGGGCGCTGAAACACAATGGTCGATTGTTTGCCACCGACGTGTGTGTGCCGATCTCTCGCCTCGCCGATTGCATCGAACAGACCCAGGCAGACTTGGCAGAGTTACATCTTTTCGGTCCGATTATTGGACATCTCGGTGACGGTAATTTCCATGTTGCGCTCACGGCCGATCCAAGCGATCACGAAGAACTAAAGGTTATGGAGGCGTTTCACGCTCGACTTGTCGAACGGGCTCTGGCTATGGAAGGAACATGCACAGGCGAGCACGGAATCGGAATCGGTAAGAGGGAATACCTCGTCATCGAACTTGGGGAGGGCTCGGTTTCTGTCATGGCCTCAATAAAACACGCACTAGATCCTCGTGGGATCATGAATCCCGGCAAGGTCATTGCCGAAAGGTTTCTCGATTCAGTTTCGCCTGGTTGATCCGGCGACCACTCCAAGTGCAATAAACACAATTCCAGAAACATATCGCTGAATGACAGGGAGAGTTCGACCGCGTAACAGCTTGTCGCGTAACCCGCTGGCCACGAGGGCATAGGTTCCGTCACTCAGAAATCCGAGAACAATAAAAATCGAGCCAAAGATGAACGATTGCAGAGCCGGCGAACCGTGATCCGGATTGATGAACTGGGGTAGGAAGGAGAGAAAAAATAGGGCCACCTTGGGATTGAGGGTGTTGACGATGACGCCTTGGGTAAACGACCGGCGGACACTTATCTGCTCCGCCTCGGTTCCCAGTGCCACGGGCCGTCGCATGAGAGTTCGAATACCGACATAGATGAGGTATCCGGCGCCGAGCCATTTGACGGTGGAGAATGCCGTGGCCGACGTAGCAAGAATTGCCGATAAACCCGCGGTCGCTGCAATGACGTGGACAAAATTGCCAAGTTCCAAGCCGCACACGGCCGCCAGCCCGACACGTCGTCCATCTGAGACACTTCGGTTGAGAATGTAAATGACCGCCGGTCCGGGAATGACGAGCAAAGCAATTGAAGCGAGGGCGAAAGCGAACATCGAAGTGAGTGGCGGCACGGGGAGACTTTAGACGATGTCAGGATGACCTAACGCTCGAATTTCAATGATGAGGTGTACTCTCTGAGTACAGCAAATCCCTATTCGAACGTCATTGGAGGCTCGGTCATGAGAACACGGTTATTAAAGAGTGCGGTTGTGTCGGCAGCACTAGTTGCCGCTCTAGGTTCGTGTGGCAGCGATTCCAATGACTCGGGCGATGCCACAAGCAACGACATCACTGGCAGCGTGAAGGAGTGGGTCGTAGAAACCAGTTTCGTCACAGCCAAGGCGGGGGATGTCACTTTCACGATTACCAATAAGGGAACAATCGGTCATGAATTCTTGGTAGTCAAAACTGACTTCGCGGTCGGCGAAATTCCTCTAGACGGAGATCACTTTGCCGAACCGACCGATGGACTTGAAGTCATCGATGAAATTGGCGAGTTTGCCAAGGGAACTACGGAAACTCTGACCGTTACTCTCGACCCGGGTAGCTATCAACTGGTATGCAATTTGCCCGATCATTACAGCGCAGGTATGCACCTCCGTTTTACGGTGGTTGCCTAATTTCGACTTCGGTGCGCCAAAGGCGCGAGATTATGGTGAAGTGATGCATGTCCTCGTGGACAAGGAGTCCTGTCAGGGCCATCAAATGTGCGCAATTGCCGCACCAGAGGTATTCGGCAGTGACGTATTAGGTAATGCCGTCGTGATTTTAGTTGGTGAAATTCCACAACATCTCACAGCCAAGGTGCGACTTGCCGAGGCCAATTGCCCAGAGCGGGCAGTTGTAATCGAGGAGTAATCCAATGACCACTACGCCAAAACCAGTTACAGACATCCACACGGACTATGACATTTTTGATCCGGCGTTTGTGCTCGATCCGACCGAGGCGTGGACTGAAATTCGCGAATCAAAATGTCCGATCGCCAGAACCGAACGCTGGGGTGGTTCGTGGATGCCGACGCGCTACGAGGATGTAGTTGCGATTGCCCACGAGCACGAAACCTTTACGTCGCGCGGAATCATCGTCGTCCCGCCACCGCCTGGAGCATTTGAAGGTCCATATGGTGGAGTAACGGCGCCTCCAATTACCTCTGATCCTCCCGATCACCTTTGGCACCGCAGACTCATATTGCCGACATTTTCGCCCCAGTCAGTGGCCAAGTATGAGCAGAGCACTCGCGATTTCTGTAACGAACTCATCGACAAGTTCATCGACAAGGGTGTTGGCGATGCGGCTGGCGACTACGCGCAACATATTCCGGTTCGAGTGATTTCGACGATGCTCGGCGTGTCCGTTGACATGGCCGATGAGTTCACCTCGTGGGTTCGGGGCGTTCTCGAACAAGGGCTCACCGACCCGGAGCTACGAATGGCAAGTCGGATGAAAATCCTTCAGTTTTTCATCGGTCAACTAGAGGATCGAAAGAGAAATCCTCGAGAGCATGACCTGATCACCGAATTGATCAATTCAGAGGTTGACGGCAAAAAGGTTGATGATAACTATGTGCTCGGAGTGTGCAATCTGATGCTCGTCGCCGGAATCGACACGACGTGGTCGGCCATCGGCTCAAGTTTGTGGCATCTCGCCCAACAACCGGAACATCGCCGACAACTGCGCGAGAACGACGAACTATGGCCAACGGCGATCGAAGAGCTGTTGCGTGTCTATTCGCCGGTGACAATGGCCCGTATTGTCGATTACGACACCGAGTTCCAGGGTTGCCCGATGAAAACCGGAGACCGCGTGTTGATGTCGTTTCCGGCGGCGAATCGCGATCCGCGAATGTTTGAAAATCCTGACGAAGTGATTCTCGGTCGAGAACACAACCGCCATGTGGCTTTCGGATCGGGTATTCACCGATGCGCAGGAAGCAACTTGGCAAGGCTCGAACTTCGAATAGCGCTACAAACTTGGCTCGAGCGAATCCCTGAATTTGAACTCGTTGATCCGACTGACGTCACTTGGGCCGGTGGCCAGGTGCGCGGTCCGCGTCGTTGCCTAGTGTCGTTCTAGATGAACTCTTGGCAGGATTCTGTCTAGCCACGCTGGCATCCACCAGTTTCTATCACCAAGTAATTCCATTGTTGCGGGTACCAACACCAATCGCACGATCGTGGCGTCGATGAATACGGCAGTTGCGAGGCCAAGCCCGAACAGTTTCAACTGACGGTCATAGCCGAGAACGAATGCGGAAAACACGCACACCATAATCAGCGCAGCGGCGGTAATGACTCTGGCTGTGGTGGCAAGTCCGTCGGCAACGGCTTCCGCGTTGTTGCCGGTGCGATCGTATTCCTCTTTAACTCGGGAGAGCAGGAATACCTCGTAGTCCATCGATAGTCCGAACACGATTGCAAACAGCATCATCGGTGCCCAGCTTTCAATTGGGCCGGCCTTGCCCACACCAATCAGGCTGATACCCCAGCCCCATTGGAAAATGGCGACGATTATTCCATAGGCGGCACCAATTGAAAGCAAGTTCATAATCACGGCCTTGAGCGCAACTAGAAGGCTGCGGAAGACCGTCATCAGGAGCAGGAACGAAAGCAATAACACTCCGGCGAACATCAATGGCATCCGTTGACCAATCACCGAGGCGAAATCGATCCCGCCGGCGGTAAAACCACCGACCTTGGCATCGACTCCCGTTGGTGGAATGACATCATCGCGCAAGTGGTGGACGAGTGCATCTGTTGCCACGTCTTGTGGGGAGGTTGTTGGATAGGCGATGACGAGAAACAGACTTCCATCCTCCGATGCCGGCGAGGAGTGAGCAAATGCGACTCCATCGGTGGCCGAAATCACGGAGACGAAATCTTCCATCGCACTTGGACTTTGTGTCACATCGCCTTGCACGGTGATGTACAGCGGACCACTAAAGCCCGGCCCGAATCCTTCGGCGAGCATGTCGTAGGCACGACGAACGGTTGTGTTTGTCGGCGAGTTGCCGGTGTCGCTGAATCCCAGTCGAATGGAAGTAAGTGGCGTCGCCAATAGGAGCAGCAATGCAGCTGCGCCGAGCGCAGCTGGCCATCTGCGACGTTGGATGAATCGACTCCAGCGATACCAGAACGTTTCCGGTTTCGGTTTAACGACTCGCTGAGGGAGCGGTGTTCGCAACGACCTGAAAATGAAACTCAGAGCGGTAACCCCCACGGCGAACGCCACTCCGATAATGAAGAGGGGAAGTGACTTGGCGATGATCGCGATCACCGATAGCAAGACAAATATTCCAAGTGCGATGAGCGCCGCCCGCGTCGTTACATCAATGCGACGCTTGGCCATGGCCAGAAGCGAGGGGAGCAATGTGAGCGAAGCAAGCATCATGAAAAGGACACCAGTTGCGGCACCGATTGATAGACCACGGACAAAATCAATTCCCATGAGGAATAGTCCGAGCAACGAAATGATGACCGTGATCCCGGCAAAGATGACAGCACGTCCGGATGTATCGACCGCGTCGACTACGGCATCTTCAACGCTCATGCCGGCCGACAGTCCTTCCCTATATCGCGTAACGATAAATAGGGCGTAGTCGATACCAACACCGATGCCGATCATGGCCACGAGAGAGGTCGTGAAATCGGGCATGCCAATGAAGTTGCTGATGATCGTGACGGCACTCGTGCCCAGGCCAAGTCCGGCCAGTGCAGTACCAACGGGGAGTCCCATCGCCAGCACGGAACCAAAGGCGAGAACGAGGATGATAATCGCAGCGAATAGGCCAAATGCTTCGCTTTGCGGTAGTTCAAAAATTGCAAAAATATTTCCGCCGTACTCGATTGTCAGACCATCAACGTTGGCCTCTTTCCCAAAATCCTGGATTTCGTCGGCGAGGGATAGAACCTCTTGTTGGTCCCTGTTGCTGACGTCGAGTTGCGCAAATGCCGTAGTGCCCGATGCATCGATTTGACCCGGTTGGTCGTATGGACTCGTCACGCCGACGCCGTCGAGATTTGCAATTTCACCAAAGAGTGTGGACATGGCCGCCTTCACTGCCGGATCGTTGACTCCCTGATCGGCGTGGTACACGATTTGGCCGGTGAATCCCGCACGGTCCGGAGCATTTGCTTCGAGCAGATTTTGGACATCGTTTGATTCGCTGGCGGGAAGCGAAAACTCTGTGGAGAAATTCGATCCGAGACTGCTCGACAAAATTCCTACGAGAATAACGAGTGGGATCCAGATTCCGAACACGACGAGACGTCGACGACGAACACAAAAACGAGCGATGCGAGCGAGCACGTTGGACCTTCCGTAGGTGGTTTTACCGAGTTAGACGAGTTTCACAAGATTAGACAAACCGTTTGCTATTTCCACGGAACCCCAGGCGGCCAGTGACCCATGCCACCGTCTTGAACAAGAAAACCTGAAAGTGTTCGCTCCGCATTTCGCGAGCGCCAAGTCAACATGTCTTGAGCCAAGGGCAAGACTCGCGCGGGATCGTCAAAGGTTGTCCTCCAGGTTGGATCCGCGCCCAAATCAAACGCCAGCCATGACCCGTCGCCGAACTGCACGTATGCAGAGTCGCGAGAGCGACGGACGGCAAGGTTTTGACGCTCCAACCTTCGATCCCATGGCCAACTACGGCCTTCCTTCGTGATGAAAATGTGCCGCCAGTCGTATTCGTAACTGGCCGCATCTCGCCAACTGTCAGGTCGGACGCCTTCCAGGAATGGAGTTAATGGAAAGCCATCGCATTGCAATGGAACTTCTTGACCTAGTGCTTCGGCGATCGTCGGGACAATGTCAACATTTTCGGTGAATTCCTCCACAACGGTTCCATGGGCGTGTACATGTCGAGGATCGCGAACGATGCCAACAATGTGGTAGCTCTGTTCGAAGTAACCAAGTTTTTCGCGTAATCCATGATCTCCGAGTTGATCCGCGTGATCGGCTGTGACGATGATCATCGTGTTGTCCCACATACCCAATTCGTCAAGCGTGTCGAGAACCCGGCCAACCTGCGAATCGACTTCGCTGATCATTCCGTAATACTGCGCCCGCATATGGCGCTTCTCCGATTCTTCGGTCGGTCCGGCCGATTGAGGCAAGTGCAGCACCGTTTCGTGGAACGGATGCCGAATCGGCGAAGGTTCGATTGGCATCTGTACATCACTCGGGTCGTATTCCTTGCTCCATTTTCCAGCAGCGGCATATGGAGGATGCGGTCTAAGGAAACTGGCATGCGCAAACCATGAGCGGTCTTGTTTGCGTAACCAGTTGCAGACATGATCGGCGACAAATGCGCCGATGCTCAACGATTCTGGTCTGTCTGGTTCGGTGTTCAGTGCCTTGAACGAATTCATCGGCACGTCGAACCCGTTTTGACGAAGATGTTCAACCCACAACGCAAACGGTTCCGGGATAAACAATTCGCAGTCAAAGCCCGGCAACACGCCTTCATAAGTAGAGAGACGGGGATCGCTTGGCTCGAACGTGTCTCGGGGATCAAACGCCTGGTCTGTGTATCCAAACAGGGTTGGCACATAACCCGCTCGACGGGCCAACAGCGCGACGTTGTCGAATCGGCGATCGAGAGGAGTGCCATTGGTGACGACACGATGGTTCATCTGATACATGCCGGTGTACAAACTTGCCCGCCCGGGTGAGCATGGGGCGCACTGGCTGTAGTGCTGGGCAAGGCGCACCCCACCGCGGGCCAATCGATCCAAGTTTGGCGTCTTGACAAGCGGATGACCAGCAATCGACAGGCATTCTGCCCGAAACTGGTCGAGCGTAATGAGAAGCACGTTCATAGTCACGGCAATCGAGCGTAGTGTTCGTCCGGCAATTAGCCTGAGTTGTCTCTCCAGGTAGAGAGTGAATTGCGTAGAGAGCGAATCTAAAGGAGAAGCGATCATGGGTCGAGTTGTCAAAGCGGCACTGTTGCAGACGGATTGGACGGGCGACAAGGAGTCGATGATTGACAAGCATGAAGCCGCCGCGCACGATGCCGCAAAGCAAGGCGCACAGGTGATGTGCTTTCAGGAATTGTTTTACGGTCCATACTTTTGTCAGGTTCAAGAACCCGAGTACTACTCATATACAGAGCCAATCCCCGATGGTCCAACCACCAAGCGCTTCCAAGCGGTGGCCAAGGAGTTGGGCATGGTCATGGTGATTCCGATGTACGAGTTGGTTCAGGCAGGTTTGTATTACAACACCGCGGCGGTCATTGACGCCGATGGTCGATATTTGGGTAAATATCGAAAGCAACACATTCCGCAGGTGAAAGGTTTTTGGGAGAAGTACTACTTCACACCAGGCACCGATGGCTATCCGGTATTTGACACGGCAGTCGGCAAAGTTGGGGTGTACATCTGTTACGACCGCCACTTTCCGGAGGGCTGGCGTGCGTTGGGGCTAAACGGGGCAGAGATCGTATTCAACCCATCGGCAACCAGCCGTGGATTATCGGAATACATCTGGCGCATCGAACAACCAGCCGCCGCAGTTGCCAACATGTATTACGTAGGTGCGATCAATCGGGTTGGCATCGAGCCCCTTGGCGATGATGACTTCTATGGTCAGAGTTATTTCGTCGATCCAGAGGGCAAATTTGTCGGCAACGTCGGCGATCCACACAAAGCGGAATTGCTTGTGCGAGATCTAGAAATGGACAAAATCAAAGAGGTTCGCGATCGCTGGGCGTTCTATCGCGATCGCCGTCCGGATGCATACGATGAATTGGTGAAGCGCTAGAAAAGGGAGACAGTCGTGTCACGAACACTCATTGCCAACGGTACCGTCGTCAGTCCAACGGGTCAGCATCAACAAGACGTACTTATCGACGGAGAAAAGATTGTCGCCGTTTTGGAACGCGGCCAGTCGCAGGCGCTAAATATTTCGGCCGATCGGACTATCGACGCAAAGGGCAAATACGTTGTGCCCGGCGGAATCGATGTGCACACACACATGGAACTGCCATTTGGTGGAACGGCCGCCAGCGACACATTCGAAACCGGCACGATCGCAGCGGCCTGGGGTGGCGTGACGACCATCGTTGACATGGCGCTTCAGCGCTATGGCGAAAATGTTCACGAGGGTCTTGCAGAGTGGCATCGCAAAGCAGGTGGCAACTGCGCAGTTGATTACGCCTTTCATCAGATTCTTGGCGGCGTCGACGAACAGGCGCTTAAGGACATGACGTATTTGGTTGACCACGAGGGTGTCACCAGTTTCAAGTTGTTTATGGCCTATCCCGGTGTGTTTTATAGCGACGACGCTCAGATTTTGCGGGCGATGCAAACCGCCAGCGAAAACGGCGCGACCATCATGATGCATGCCGAAAACGGAATTGCGATCGATGTCCTCGTTCAACAGCATCTTGCACGCGGCGAGACCGATCCGAAGTATCACGGGATCAGCCGACCGAGCCTGTTGGAGGGCGAGGCAACGAATCGGGCCATAGTCTTGTCGCAGGTGGCCGGAAATGTGCCGTTGTACATCGTCCATATGTCGGCATCGGAGGCACTCAATGCGGTAGCGGAGGCGCGCCACGACGGTTTGAATGTGTTTGCCGAGACCTGCCCGCAGTACCTATATATGACGCTCGAGGATCACCTTGCAAGGCCGGGTTTTGAGGGCGCGAAATTCGTATGCAGCCCACCCATTCGAAGCAAGCACGACAAGCATCATCATCACGCAGACCTGTGGAAGGGCCTACGCATGAATGAATTGGCGGTGATCAGCACGGACCACTGCCCGTTCTGTTTCAAGGACCAAAAGGAGCTTGGTCGCGGAAACTTTTCCAAGATTCCAAATGGAATGGGCGGAGTTGAGCACCGGATGGAGCTCATCTATCAGGGCGTCGTCCAGGGCGAACTTACCTTGGAGCGATGGGTCGAAACTTGTAGCACTACACCTGCCCGAATGTTTGGGATGTACCCGCAGAAGGGAATCATTGCCGCGGGATCCGACGCAGACATCTTGGTATGGGACCCGAACAAGAAGACAAAAATTGGTATCAACGACAAACATCACATGAACATGGATCACTCGTCGTGGGAAGGTTTCCACGTCGATGGCAAGGTCGACACGGTGCTGTCGCGAGGCATGATCGTGATCGAAAATGACAAGTTCACTGGCCGCAAGGGACACGGGCAATTCATCAAGCGCAGCTTGTGTCAATACCTCAATTAAAAGGAGTGAACATGAAGCGAGTCAGTCACTGGATTAACAACAAAGTTGTCGCTGGCACATCTGGAAATACTTCAAAGATTTGGAATCCGGCCACGGGTGAGCATCAGGCCGATGTAGATCTGGCCAGCACGAAGGATGTCGACGTCGCCGTTGCCGCGGCCAAGGCTGCGTTCCCAGCTTGGCGAGCGACAAACTTGTCGCGCCGAGCCGAGATCATGTTTCACATTCGCGAACTTGTCGAAGCCAACCGTAAGGAAATCGCCTCGCTGCTTACTCTCGAGCATGGCAAGGTTCCAAGCGATGCGCTTGGCGAGGTGGCGCGTGGACTAGAAAACATCGAGTTCGCCTGTGGCATACCCGCATTAATGAAAGGTGGATACTCCGAGCAGGCATCAACCGGCATCGACGTCTATTCCATTCGCCAGCCACTCGGTGTGGTGGCCGGCATCACTCCGTTCAACTTTCCGGCGATGGTACCGATGTGGATGTTCGCCAACGCTCTCGTGTGTGGCAACACGTTTGTGCTCAAGCCGAGCGAAAAGGATCCGTCCGCATCAATGTTCATCGCCGACCTGTTGCGTCAGGCCGGAGTTCCAGACGGAGTATTCAATGTCGTGCATGGCGACAAGGTTGCGGTAGATCGAATCCTTGATCATCCGGATATTGCGGCCGTCAGTTTCGTCGGCTCGACCCCGATCGCAAAATACGTCTACGAGACCGGTACCAAAAACGGAAAGCGGGTCCAGGCACTTGGCGGAGCAAAAAATCACATGTTGGTACTGCCAGATGCAGATCTTGACATGGCGGCAGATGCGGCGGTAAGCGCTGCGTATGGTTCGGCCGGAGAGAGATGCATGGCGGTTTCGGTCGTCCTCGCAGTGGAAAGCATTGCCGACGAACTCGTGCAACGGATTGCCACCCGCGTGCCAAACATCAAGGTCGGGTCCGGTGCCGATTCGGCAAGCGAGATGGGTCCGCTGATCAGTCGCGAACACCGTGACAAGGTGGCAAGCTATGTCGCCAACGCAACTAAGGAAGGCGCCAAAGTTGTCATCGATGGAACTTCAAAGGCATCCGACGAAGGTTTTTTTCTCAACCCGAGCCTGATCGACAATGTCAAGCCGGGAATGAAATGTTACGACGAGGAAATCTTCGGGCCAGTCCTCAACGTGATGCGGGTCGACAGTTACGAGCAAGGGCTCAAGACCATCAACGACAATCCATACGGCAACGGCACCGCAATTTTTACTCGTGACGGAGGAGTCGCTCGCCAGTTTCAATTTGAAGTAAACGTCGGAATGGTTGGCATCAACGTTCCCGTTCCAGTACCTGTGTCGTATTACAGTTTTGGCGGCTGGAAGGCAAGTTTGTTTGGTGACCAACACATGTACGGACCAGAAGGAGTCAATTTCTTCACCCGTGGCAAGGTAGTCACATCGCGGTGGCCAGATCCGCGCACGTCGCGCGTCGATCTCGGTTTTCCGCAAAACCGCTAATCAATTAAATTCAAGTAAGTCGAAAGGTGTGGGGGTAGCTATGGATATTGGCGTCGTGCTGCAAACCACGCCACCAGCGAGCCGCGTAGTCGATCTGGCCAAGAAAGCCGAAATGTACGGGTTCTCACACGTGTGGACGTTTGATAGCCACATTCTGTGGGAGGAGCCGTATGTCGTATACAGCGCGATACTGGCCGAGACGCGCAAGGTGATTGTTGGACCGATGGTGACGAACCCTGCCACGCGTGATTGGACGGTGACGGCAAGTTTGTTTGCCACGCTCAACGAAATGTATGGCAATCGGACGATTTGTGGAATCGGTCGCGGCGACTCCGCCGTTCGCGTGACAAATGGTCGACCTACGACGTTGTCTACCTTGCGCGACAGCATTCATGTCATCCGAGAATTGGCCAACGGTCGAGGGGTTGAGTACAACGGATCTACAATCAGGTTTCCGTGGGCGGCACAAAGCAGATGTGATGTTTGGGTAGCCGCCTATGGCCCGAAGGCATTGCAATTGGCAGGTGAAGTGGGCGATGGCTTCATCTTGCAACTCGCCGATGTTGACATCGTGGCCTGGACAGTTGATGCCGTTCGCAAAGCCGCAAAGGATGCCGGTCGCGACCCAAAGTCTGTGAAGATCTGTGTCGCCGCCCCTGCATATATAGGTGTCGACACTGCGCATATGCGAGAGCAGTGCCGTTGGTTCGGAGGAATGGTCGGCAATCACGTTGCAGACATCGTCGCCCGTTACGGGGAGAACAGTTCAGTTCCCAAGGCACTTACCGAATACATCAAAAGTCGGGAAGGTTACGATTACAACCAGCACGGGCAGGCTGGCAACACCCACACGGCATTTGTGCCAGACGAGATTGTTGATCGATTCTGCATCCTCGGCGATGCGGACGCGCACATTAAGCGACTTGAGCAGTTGAAGGAACTCGGTGTCGATCAGTTCGCCCTGTATCTGCAACATGACGGCAAGGAGCAAACCCTGCAGGAATACGGAGAGACGATTTTGCCGGCTATTGCGGGGATGGCAAAAGCCAAACAATGAATCCTCTGGTTCGACGAGGTCTGTATCGAACGGGCATGTTCATTTTGTCAATCGCACTTGTGGCGGCATTGTGGGAGTTGTACAAGGTCATCGGTCCACAAGACGGGGGCCAGTTGCTCGGGGCGAAGATTTTGCCTAGGGCCAACGATCGGGCGATGCCACATATCTGGGACATGTTGAGTCGATATGGCCGGCAGGAAGTTCGCGGATCCGATCGCAAGATTTGGTCGGTGGTGTTAGCGGGCGGATGGTTCTCATTCCGCTTGGTATTAGCGGGTTTTGTTCTCGGCGCTGCAGTCGGCGTCGGATTGGCAATATTGATGGCTCGCTTCAAGATCGTCGAACGCGGACTTTTGCCATATCTCGTCGTGTCACAGACTGTTCCGTTGATCGCGTTGGCACCGCTGGTCGTGAGTTGGGGAGGCAAACTGCAACTTGCCGGCTTTGAGTGGCCGAGGTGGTTGTCGGTCTCGATACTGGGTGCCTTCCTGGCATTCTTTCCCGTCTCGGTTGGCACGCTCAAGGGATTAACTTCGGCACCGGCCGAATCGATCGAACTGATGAACAGCTATGCGTCATCATGGCGCCAAACACTTCTCAAACTTCGATTTCCCGCGGCGATTCCATTCATGGTTCCAGCATTCAAGTTGGCTGCGTCTGGAGCGGTCATTGGAGTGGTCGTGGCAGAAATTTCAACGGGTCTTAAAGGTGGCATCGGGCGGCTCGTCATCGAGTACGCGCGGGAGGCAACGGGCGATCCCGCCAAAGTCTTCACCGCAGTCTTTGGCGCCGCCGCACTTGGTTTAGTCATGGCGGGAATTATTGCCATCGGAGATATCTACCTGATGCGAAATCGACCAAAGGAGACGGCCACATGAGCGCTGTAAATGTGACGGCTGCAAGCAAAATCTTCAACAAGGGAACTGCCAAGCAGGTGGATGCACTCCTCGATGTCAACTTGACCGTCGAGGAGTGCGAATTCATTTCGCTTATCGGACCATCTGGTTGTGGCAAGTCGACCCTGTTGAGACTGATCGCCAACTTGCTCGAACCAACTAGCGGCACCGTGACCGTCAACGGGAAACCGGCGGCGCAAGCACGACTGGATCATGACTATGGGATGGCGTTTCAACACGCAGGTTTATTTGATTGGCGTACGGTTGCCAAAAACATAGAACTGCCCCTTGAGTTAAAGGGCTGGAATAAAGAAAAACGAAAGTCTCGGGCAATGGAAATGCTTGAGCTGGTCAAACTTCCCGAGTTTGCCGAACTGCATCCTTGGCAACTTTCCGGAGGCATGCAACAGCGAGTTGCCATTGCCAGGGCCCTTGCCGCACACCCGTCGATTTTGCTGATGGATGAACCGTTTGGCGCCCTGGACGAAATGACTCGTGAGTACATGCAGGGCGAGTTGCTGCGAATTTGCGCCCAAACGTCGACAACCGTCGTTTTTGTTACTCACTCGATTCCCGAGGCTGTGTATCTCTCCAATCGGGTCGTTGTTATGTCACCCCGTCCTGGACGGATCACTCATCTCATCGAAATTAATTTGGGCAGTGCTCGAAGCGAGTCGACTAGGGCGAGCAACGAGTTCTTTCACGGAATCACTGCCGTTCGCGAGGCACTGCGGGGAACCCGTGGCGATCACGTCAATAATCTCGATCAGGCGCCAACCTTGCTCACTCGAAACGTGGACGATCGCTGATCATGGCCCCAGTCCGTCGCCTTCGTCGCTCGGTGCCGCCGCTGTTATTTGGAATCGGCTTCGTTGTGTTGTGGGAAGGAGCGGTCAAGGTATTCGACCTCAAGCCGTATTTCTTGGCGGCGCCGTCGAAAATACTTGAGCAATTCTTCGACAATTTCAGATTGATTCGCGAGGCCTCGACAGTTTCGGGAACCAATGCATTCATTGGGCTTGTCGTAGGCACGATCGCAGGTGTGTTAATGAGTTTTTTGCTCAGCAAGTTTCGAGTTCTCAGCGAACTGATGACGCCACTTGCCGTTGCACTCAACGCGATACCAATCTTCGTTCTTGTGGCGGTATTGAACAACATGTTCTCGATCACGAGTGAAATTCCTCGCCGAATCATGGTCACGCTGGTCGTCTACTTCATCGTCTTGGTCAATGTTGCCAAAGGATTAACCCAAGTTCGCTCGACCCATATCGAACTCATGCGTTCGTTTGCCGCGTCAGACATGGAAATTCTGCGCAAGGTACGGATTCCAAACGCACTGCCTTACCTATTTACCTCCCTAAAGATTGCCGCCCCAGCCTCGGTCATAACCGCGTTCGTGTCCGAATACTTTGGTGGTTCCCAAAATGGACTTGGAAGTCGAATCACGAGCAATATCGCCAATTCCAAGAACGCGTCGGCGTGGGCCTACGTTCTCGGCGCTTGTCTGCTTGGGTTACTATTCTTCGGCATCTCTATACTCTTGGAGAATGGCGCCTCTCGAGGGGCCGCAAAGGAATACAACAACACGTAGGGTGCTTCGGTGCCCGGGGGAGTACAACACATGAGGAAATCAAGGATCAAATTTGCAGTCGCAGGTATTTCCGCATTGTCGCTTTTCGCTGCCGCTTGCGGCAGTTCGGACAATTCGTCGGATACAACGGCTGCACCATTGGACACCACTGCCCCTGCTCCGGTTGAAGAGGTTTGTACCACACCGACACCGGTGAAATTGCAACTGCAGTGGTTTATCCAGGCGCAATTTGCTGGCTACTTCGCGGCACAGGACCAAGGCTTCTACGCCGACCAGTGTCTTGACGTGAGCATCGTTGAAGGCGGAGTCGACATTGTTCCGCAGACACAATTGGCCAACGGAGACGTTGACTTTGCATTGGCATGGGTGCCTAAGGCTCTCGCTAGTCGCGAGGCCGGTGCCAACATTGTTGACATTGCTCAGGTCTTCCAGCGATCGGGAACCTTGCAGGTTTCGTTCAAGGACAAAAACATCTTGACCGCTGCAGATTTCAAGGGAAAGACGATTGGCAACTGGGGCTTTGGCAATGAATTCGAAATCTTTGCCGCTCTTACCGAGGCAGGGCTTGATCCAGCCAAAGATGTCTCACTCGTGCAACAACAGTTTGATATGGCCGGATTGCTTTCCGGAGATATTGATGCTGCCGAAGCCATGACATACAACGAATACGCGCAGGTTCTGGAGGCAATCAATCCAGCGACCGACGCTTTGTACACACCAGAGGATTTCAATGTGGTGTCGTATGAAGGTTCGGGTGTAGGTATGTTGCAGGATGCAATTTGGGCTGACGGTCACCGTTTGTTCGATCCCGAGTACCGAGCAATCGCAGTCAAGTTTGTTGCTGCATCATTGCAAGGTTGGGCATACTGCCGCGACAATGCTGAGGCGTGCCGCGACATCGTTGTGTCCAAGGGTTCAAAACTTGGTGCAAGTCACCAGCTGTGGCAGATGAACGAAATCAATAAGTTGATTTGGCCAGCACTGGCCGGGGCGGGAATCATTGATTCGGCCGCTTGGGACCGCACAGCCAAAATTGCTCAAGAGGCCAAGAACCTCGAAGGTGCAACAGTATTGACAAAGGCTCCGTCAGCGGATGCCTATCGAAATGACATCGTCACGGAAGCCCTCGCCATACTCGCCGATCTCGGCGTTGATACGGCGGGTGAATCATTTGTGCCGACGACTGTCACTCTGACCGAAGGCGGAAATTAATTTAGGTTAAGGAATTAGAAAAGGGGCGGGTCGCTTTGGCGACCCGCCCCTTTTGCGTATCTAACCCGCCTTGGAATTTAGTCTTCGTAGTACTTGTCGGCTTCGGCCAGTGCTTCGTCAATGATCGCGATTCCCTCTTCTACTTCTTCTCGGCTAACTGTGCACGGCGGAACCACATGCATGCGATTGAAATGAGTGAAAGGCCATAAGCCATTCTTTTTGCATGCGGCGGCAAGTTCGGCCATCGGCTTAGCATCAAGTCCTGTGGCGTTGAACGGAACAAGTGGTTGACGTGTCTTGCGATTGCGCACGAGTTCGATCGCCCAGAAAACTCCGAGTCCACGCACTTCACCTACAGATGGATGCTTGTCCTTCAGTTTCTGTAGTGCGGGACGAATCACGTCGTTGCCAATCTTCCGAGCGTTTTCTACTATTTTCTCTTCTTTGAAAATATTGATTGAGGCGACGGCCGATGCACAGGCAAGCGGATGTCCGCTGTAGGTGAGACCACCCGGGTAGGCGCGGTTCGTGAATGAGTCGGCGATCTTTTGGCTAATGATGACTCCGCCCAGTGGGATATAACCGGAGTTCACTCCTTTGGCGAAGCAAATGAGATCTGGCGTGACATCCCAATGGTCGACGGCAAACCACTCTCCGCAGCGACCGAACCCAGCCATGACTTCGTCGCACATAAACACGATGCCATGACGATCACATAGGTCGCGAACGCCTTGCAGGTAACCGGGAGGCGGAACGAGGATGCCATTTGTGCCGATCACAGTTTCCAATCCGATCATGGCAATTGTCTGTGGTCCTTCAACCATCAACACGTCCTCAAGATGCTGCAGTGCCCGTTGGCATTCCTCGGCCTCGGTGGTGGAGTGGAATGGCGAGCGATAGAGGTATGGCCCCCAGAATTTCACCGCGCCGCTAAAGCCGATCTCATTTGGCCATCGGCGTGGATCGCCGGTGATTGCGATCGCACCGGATGTCGAACCGTGGTACGAGCGGTACATCGTGAGAATTTTGTGCCTGCCGGTGTGTAGTCGGGCCATGCGAATCGCGTTTTCGGTAGCTTCGGCGCCGCCATTCGTAAAAAACACCATGTTCAGATCGCCGGGAGCAAGTTCGGTGATTAACCGAGCGGCCTCGCTGCGCGCATCATTGGCAAATGGAGGCGCAACGGTGCACAATTTGCCTGCCTGCTCCTGTATCGCGGCGACGAGCTTTGGATGCTGATGACCAATGTTGAGGTTTACCAATTGGCTCGAAAAATCAAGATACTTTTTGCCCGAAGCATCCCAAAAGTACGATCCCAATCCGCCGATTATCTCCACCGGATCCAATGTCCCTTGGGCCGACCACGAGTGAAACACGTGGGCGCGATCGTCCAGGTAAGCCTGTGTCTTAGTCGCCTCAATCGTCATGCTGTCAGTCTATTGATTGTCAACTAAATGAGAGTGGCCAGTACTCGCTGATGCAGTTGCGGCCACGCGGCGGCGAGCCCCGCGTGCAGCGAGAAATTTTTGACTTCATTGAGGTGGACCCAACGGATATCTTCGGATTCCGCATTGGCGGCAAACGCACCGGCGTCACCTGTGCTGTGGGCGATCACCGTGTCGTAGTGCCAAGGACCGTGATTGTCCGAATAGATATCGCGCACCTCAATATCGCTGACGAGAATTCCAGCTTCCTCCGCGGCTTCACGCGATGCGGCCCCTACCGAATCTTCATGTGAGTCGATTGCACCGCCTGGTAGCGCCCATGTTCCGCCCCCGTGAGTCCACGCGGCCCGCAGCTGCAACAAAACATACGGCTCAATCTGATCGCGACGAACGAGCAGCAAACCTGCCGCCCCGTGTACGCCCCAGTGACGAAGACCGCACGTGCAAAAGACCCATCCATCGCCGTCACGAAACGCCACGAACAGATGTTGTCACAACACGCTTCGTGGTATCACATCACGTCAGCGCGGCCGCCAATATCTTGGCTTGACGACGAAGTTCAGCACGGGCCGATGACTGAGCGGCGGTCACTTCGGCATGATGTGCATGACACAACACCTCAAGGCCGCCCACACCATTGCGATCTGGAAGAAGGTGGTGGTGGCATCCTGGGGCGTAGCCCTTGCCGTCGCGTGGCTGGACATGGTTGACTTCGCAGTCTCGCCTTGCGGCGGTGCACTCTGGTCGTATACAGCGATACTTGGCGCGTCGCTTGGCGGCAGAGCGAGCAAAACGCCACACATGTTCGCGTTGCCACGCTCGCCCACACTTCTCCGAGCACCAAGTTCGTCTACGTGATTGGTCGAGGGGCTCGTTGCACCACTGGCATCGTCCATGTTCGCCCGTCCACCGTGACAGCGGACATGAGATCCGTTCGAGTATCAACGGCGAGATGTGTTGACTCATCTTTCAAAAAATAATACATGCTCCTGAAACAATTCGTAGACATTGACGAAACCTTGATGTCCTAACGTCGTGCCAAGTTTGGTTGCAACGGCGCCTCCGAATCGTTAAATCGATCCGCACGGAGTTGTCGTAAAGACAACGCCTCAGCAGGGAGCAACCATGTCAATTCTTTTTCAAGTCACCGATCCGGTAGTTCTACTCGGGCAACAAGTAAGTCTGTTATGGATCGTCATTGGAGCAGCGCTGGTGGTATTCATGCAGGCCGGATTCGCACTAGTCGAAACCGGTTTTTGTCGGGCCAAACACGCTGCCCATGTGGTGAGCACAAACTTTGCCGTATTTGGTCTTGGTTTCATCGGATTTTTCTTTGTTGGCTTCGCCTTCGCTTTTGGTGGATTTTCCTATTCAGCATTTGGAATGACAGCGCCAGTTGGCAAAGCGCTCATCGGTAGCGGCGACTGGGTATTCCTGTGGCAGGGCGGCTGGGCAATTTCTGGCAAGGCGATTACTCCGGCCGTGCTCGGATTCTTCCTGTATATGGCCGCGTTCATGGACACAACGGCGACAATTCCCACCGGATCGATGGCCGAACGTTGGAAATGGAAGAGCTTTGTGTTGTGGGGACTTTTCTGTGGAGCTATCTACTATCCGTTGTTTGCCGCTTGGACGTGGGGCGGCGGATGGTTGGCGCGAACGTGGAGCTCGATGTCTCTTGGTGCTGGCTATGTCGACTTTGCTGGATCCGGTGTGGTCCATTCGGTTGGTGGAGTAGCGGCACTTACAGGTGCATATGTTCTCGGACCGCGTATTGGCAAATTCGATCGCGATGGAAGAGCGAAGGCGATCCCAGGACACCACATTCCGATGGCGATGCTTGGAACCTTTATCTTGCTTTTCGGTTGGTTCGGTTTTAACGCGGCGAGTACGTTTGCCGCTACCGATGTGCAGTTTGCGACGGCGGCAACAAACACGGCCATCGCCGGGGCATTCGGTGGGGTCGTGGCCATGATGTGGATTACTCGACGTACAGGAAAACCCGACCCTGGGATGATGGCCAACGGGATGTTGGCCGGGCTGGTGGCGATTACCGCGCCGTGCGCGTTTGTCGCCCCTTGGGCGGCCGCGGTGATCGGAGTCATAGCCGGTGTGCTGGTTATCGAGTCTGTATTTTTTGTGGAGAGGCGTCTGAAAATTGACGATCCCGTCGGAGCAATTTCCGTCCATGGAGTATGTGGAATATTTGGGGTGCTTTCAGTTGGTATTTTTGCCAACGGTAGTTACGGCGGCGGATGGAACGGCTCGACGTCAACAGGGATCGAAGGGATCATCAAAGGTAATTGGGGTCAACTAGGCGCCCAGGCGCTCGGAGCTCTCGTCATCCTCGTCGTCAACGGTGGATTGTCATTCGCCTTCTTTTCGATTCAGAAGCGTTTGACTAAGGGAGGCATTCGGTCCACGCCGGACGATGAGATTCAGGGTCTCGATATTCCGGAAATGGGCGTGCATGCATATCCAGAATTTGCAGGGGCTCACTGATGATTTCTCAAACAGTAGGTTCTAATCAGGGAAGGGGATCATGAGATGAAACTCATTACCGCAATTATCAAGCCGTTCAAACTTGATGAGGTCAAGGATGCGTTAAAGGCCGCGGGAGTAAATGGAATCACCGTCACCGAGGCTCGCGGGTTTGGTCGGCAAGGCGGCCATGTCGAAACGTATCGCGGTGCAGAGTACAACGTAGATCTCGTGCCAAAGGTGCGACTTGACATTCTCGTCGATCACCTAGTCGTCGATCAGATTGTTGACGTCTTGGTTAAGGCGGCAGGAACGGGAAAAATTGGCGACGGCAAAGTTTGGGTTACCGATGTCTCTCGCGTAGTGCGAATTCGCACGGGAGAGGAGGGAACCTCCGCGATTTAGACGAGCGCCCCTATTTGGCGAAAAAGTCGCCAAGTATTTTTGCTGTTCGTTTGCCTGAGATTTTCAACTCTGCCTTGGTTCTGGCGGAAACATCGGGGTCGTCGAGATCGTCGAGCACAGAACGAATTGTCCACCCGTGAATTTTGTCAACCCACGTCGGATAGATGACCGGTCTGTCGACCGTCACGGATCCGTCCTTGGATACTGTCAAATCAACAGTGGCAATGACCGCGTCTTGGGTGTTGGCGGGCCAACGCTCGTCGGTAGGCAGGTTCGACAAAATATTGCCGAGGCCATAGAGAACCCAGACTCCATTCATTTGTGCGACCGGCTGAACAACGTGAGCATGGTGACCGACGATGAGGTCAATGAGCCCGGATTTAGTGAGTTTCTCGGCGATTGTCGTCTGCATTGAGTTTGGTGTGGATTCTCGTTCATTGCCCCAATGCATGCTGACGATCACTACTTCGGCGCCCAGTTTTCGGGCCGCCGCAGCATCGAGCAAGATTCGCTGCGGGTCGATGACTGCGGAACGCCATTGCTGATCTGCAGGCAGACTTAAACCGTTGAAGCCAAATGTGTAGGAAAGGTGGGTGAGCCGCACTCCGTTGACAGTGATGACGTGCGGCTCGATTTCGGACGGTGTGCGGGCCATCCCTGACTGGCCAACTCCACTTTGCTCGAGTGCATTTACCGTTGCGTCGATTCCGTCGGTCCCCCGATCGAGTGAGTGATTGCTTGCCGTCGAACAGCGATCGAATCCCGCATCGGCGATCGCCTCTGTAATTTCCGGGGGAACCCCGAACTTTGGGTACGTCGAAAGCTCTTCACCGTTCGGTGCAATCGGAGTTTCCAGATGGCAAATCGCCAGATCGGCGCTACTAATCAGCCCAGACAATCTTGAAAACATCGGACGAAAGTCGTACTCAGCGGTGGAGTGGTTGGCTAGCGCGTTGCGCCGAGCCTGGACTACGAGGGGACTGTGAACCAGCACGTCTCCAGTAAACACAAGGCTCAGACGTCGATCAGGAGCCGCGGTACTCGGAACCCCAATTGTCGTGGTTGGCGCAGGCAGGGTCGAAGTCGATGACTTTTCTGTCGTCGGCTGATCGGTTTTGGAGCAACCGACGAGGACGGCAAAGACGCCGATCGCGATGCATAGTCGCCTCGGAATCTTTGGCGGGTGAACCTTATCTACGTAGCTGAGGCGATGAATGTGTTGATGATATTGGCTAATTCGACGGGCTTGTCTTCCTGGATGAAATGTCCGCCGCCAATGATCGTGGTGTGGTTTTGATTCAGCGCCCCGGGAACGCTGCGGATGAAGATGGCATCGCCGCCTTTGGTGACGGCATCGCTATCGCCAAAAGCGCAGAGGAACGGCCGCTCGAATTTATTCAACACACCCCAGGCCAACGTGTTGTCCTGATGGGCCTGATCGTCCCGAGATGTGGGGACCAACGACGGAAAAATTCGTGCACCTTCCTTATATGTCTCGTCGGGAAACGGCGCGTCGTACGCGGCAATTACTTCTGGCGAAAGCTTCGTCGCGGAGCCGCCGTTGACGATGTTGCCGATTGGAAATGTCTCGGAGGTCTGCGAAAAGTTCTGCCAGGCCAGAAAAGCGTCGGAGAGTTTTCTGTCTCCGGTTGGCAAACCCGTGTTGCTCACCACGACACGATCGAATCGTTCCGGTGCGCTGGCGACCAGTCGCAGTCCGATGAGTCCTCCCCAGTCTTGACCAAAGAAAGTGATGTGCCGCAGTTTGAGTTGGTCGAATAGAAGTTCGCTCATCCACGCCACGTGTCGGGCATATGTATAGTCGCTGCGCTTTGATGGCTTGTCGGATCGACCGAACCCAACGAGATCCGGTGCAATTACTCGATGCCCAGCGGCAGTTAGTAATGGAATTATCTTTCGATACAGATAGCTCCAAGAAGGCTCGCCGTGCATGAGCAACACGGGATTTGCATCGCTCGGTCCCTCATCCAAGTAGTGAACGCGCAAGGTGCCGCCCTCACCGTCGGCGATTTCGGTGTAATGCGGTGCGAAATCAAAATCAGAAAGGTTTTCGAACCGATCATCGGGAGTGCGAAGTATTAACATCGGTAGTTCCTCATCTTTCGAGACTTTGGTCGGAAAAGTTTGTTGAGCGAGACCCTACTGAGAGATTGGCCAAAGGGAGTCAATGAACGATTTCGAACATAACTTCGGTGGAACCATTGGGCGCACCCATTCCGAGTCGACACCGGCGTGGCCGACACTGCCCGATGGGCTCAATGGTCCAAATGTGATCACGATTGTGCTTGACGACATGGGATTTGCCCATCCAAGCTGCTTTGGCAGCCTGCTTCGCACTCCGAATATGGATCGACTCGCCGCTGGCGGGATTCGCTATACCGGTTTTCATACGACCGCCCTGTGCTCGCCATCGAGGGCGTGCCTGCTGACCGGTCGCAATCACCACGCAGTTGGCATGCGTGGGGTTTCCAACTGGAACACCGGCTTTCCAAACATGCGAGGTGGGATCACGCCGCGGGCGGCAACGATGGCTGAAATTCTTCGAACAAGGGGTTATGCAACGTTTGCCGCAGGTAAATGGCATCTTGCGCCGATGGAGGAGTGTTCGGCGGCCGGACCTCATCACAATTGGCCGTTGCAAAAAGGCTTCGATCGGTTTTACGGATTTATGCAGGGCGAAACAGATCAGTTCTATCCAGAACTCACTCGCGACAACCAACACATCCTTCCCCCACAAACACCGGAGCAGGGATATCACCTCAGCGAGGACTTAGTCGATCAATCCACGATGTGGATTCGTGATCTCATCTCCATCCGGCCCGACAGACCGTTCTTCCTGTATCTCGCCTTTGGGGCACAGCACGCGCCACATCACGCGCCCGACGAATACCTACACAATTGGCGAGGAAAATTTGACGAGGGTTGGGATGTGCATCGTCAGCGGTGGTTCGAACGACAACTCGAACTAGGCATCATTCCCTCGAATACGACTTTGTCTCCCCGGAATCCGGGTGTTCGACCGTGGGTCGAATTGACCGACAATGAGAAAGTCTTTGCCTGTCGATTACAGGAAGCATTTGCGGCGATGCTTGATCACACCGACGCCCAAATTGGAAGACTGCTGTCGTTTCTCGAACAGCACTCGATTCTGGAAAACACGATGATCATTCTGCTTTCCGATAATGGGGCGAGTCGTGAAGGCGGACCACAAGGTGTCATGGATGAATTCAGTTTCTTCAACGGCCAATTCGAGGATGTCAATGAAATTGTGGCAACTCGTTTGGACGACATCGGCACGAAAAATGCGCACTCAAACTATCCGTGGGGCTGGTCTCAAGTTGGCAACACCCCGTCGCGTTGGTACAAGTCGCAGACCTACGGCGGTGGAGTTCGAGACTCACTGATTTTGCATTGGCCAACTCGGATTATGGCCAAGGGGGAAATCCGTGACCAGTTTTGTCACATCACCGACATTGCCCCGACGGTATACGACGCACTTGGAATCGAGACGTCGACACATGTCAATGGTCACGAGCAAATGCCAATGCACGGAAGCAGTTTCGTGTACACATTCGGCTCAAATGACGTCGTGACAAATCGCGGGCCTCAATATTTTGAGATGATTGGTCACCGAGCGATCTGGGCAGACGGCTGGAAAGCCGTAACTTTTCACGACGCCGGCACTCCTTACGAGAACGACGCGTGGGCTCTCTACAAGTTGGATGAAGACTTTTCCGAAATGCACGACCTGTCGTCGAAATTTCCGGAGCGGCTTAGCCAGATGGTCGATCTGTGGTGGGCGGAAGCCGAAAGGAATGGCGTGTTACCACTTGACGATCGGCTAATTGAATTATTCGGCATGAAGCCGCACCCCGGTTCGCCGCACTCTCGTCCCGACTACACCTACTATCCACCGGTCGCGCACATTCCGTCCGACGCGAGCCCGATGTTAAGCGGACGCTCGTGGACAATTACCGCACACGTTTCGGTCGGCGCTCAGCAGGTAGAGGGAGTCATCTACAGCCGAGGTAGCCACAATATTGGGCATACCTTTTTCATCAAGGACGGAGTCTTGAACTTCGATTACAACGCCCTGAGCAAACATACTCGCGTCGCGGCACCAATTTCATTGACATTGGGAAATCATGAACTGGCGGCGCAATTTGATCGGCGGGGCGACGGGGGAATACTCGCCCTCAGCGTCGATGGCAAAGAAATTGGCTCGGGAATAGTGCCCAAAGTCATGCGCATGCTCGGCTCAATGGGAATGGACATTGGTTGTAATCAACTCTCTCCCGTGGTCAGCGACTACGCGCCGCCGTTTTCATTTACGGGCACGATCAACAAAGTCCACTTTGAACTGCAAGGCAAACTCACACAGGCCGACCGCGACGCGATCATTCGCGC
>JBDTPW010000041.1:0-27401 GCA_039932495.1 Ilumatobacteraceae bacterium | reverse complement strand
ATTCCATTTGCCCAAAAAATTCAGTCGCGCGTCTCTATTCAACATCAATCGATGGAACTTTCGTTCCAAGCGATTACGCAGGATCAGGCCAACGTCTATTTCAAGGCAATGCTGCTCTACGCCACGATTGACGATTCCGAAGACACCATCAAGAAGGTTGCTTTTAAGTTCATTAATAAGGAGTCGCTGACCATTGCCCTGGTTCGTACCGTGGAGGCGATTACCCGCGGCTATGTGGCCACCCAAAAGCAGGCGGAGATCTTGGGGCAACGCGCCGAGATTATTGCGGAAGCCAAAAGCCATTTGGATGGCACGTTGGCGGATTGGGGTTATCACCTCATTGATCTGCAGCTCAATGACATCACCTTTGACGAAGTGATTACGCGCTCGATGGCCACAGTTGTGGCAAGCGCAAACCTTCGGGCGGCGGCGGTCAACGAAGGGGAAGCGGTGTTGATTCGGGAGACAAAGGCAGCAGAGGCAAGAGGGGCCGCCATTCGCATTACATCGGAGGCCGAAGCCATCGCTTCGCAAAAGCGTGGCCAAGGTGTGCGCATGTTCCGCACGGAGGTGGCAGCGGGTCTGGCCGAGGCTTCACGCACAGTCGAGCAGTCAGGCGCAAGCGAAGCACTTGTGTTGTTCGCCATGTGGACGGAAACAATTCGCGACGCCGCAGAGCACGGTCAAGGCAACGTCATTTTTCTCGACGGCTCGATCGATGGTATGGATCACTCGTTACAACGCCTGTTGGCGATGAACCAAGCGGCCAAGTCTGGTCAGTTAGATGCGCAACCCTAAGCCAGCGACTTTTCGAGCGCGGTTAACGAGTCGTTAAGTTGCCGAGGTAGTTTTTCTCCGAAAACGGAGTAGTGCTGGCGAATCTGAGGAATTGCATCACGCCAACCCTGTCGATCGACCGTGAGCAGCGAGGCGAGGTCAGGTTCGGAAACGTTTAGGCCGCTGACGTCAAGTGCGTCGACAGTAGGAAGAAATCCGATTGGTGTTTTGTCGGCTTTTCCCGTTCCTTCGACCCGTTCGAACACCCACTTGAGAACTCTGCTGTTTTCGCCGTATCCGGGCCACAGAAAACGTCCACTAGCGTCGCGACGAAACCAATTAACGAAAAAGATCTGCGGCAAATTGTCCGAAGGCGTCTTGGTGCCGATACTCAGCCAGTGAGCAAAGTAGTCGGCCATGTTGTAACCGCAGAACGGCAGCATCGCCATCGGATCGAATCGCAATTTGCCGACGGCGCCATCGGCGGCGGCCGTCGTTTCTGAAGCCATGATTGAGCCGAGAAACACACCGTGATTCCAGTCGAATGCCTGGGTGACAAGTGGAACGGTCGTGGTTCGACGACCGCCAAACAAAATTGCGGAAATTGGAACGCCGCGTGGGTCTTGCCACTCCGGCGCAATCGACGGACACTGCGATGCCGGTGCAGTAAACCGCGCGTTGGGATGGGCCGCGGGTGTAGTCGACTCTGGAGTCCACGGCTTGTTCATCCAATCCGTCGCCTTGGCCGGCTTGTTGGTGGTCATTCCTTCCCACCACACATCACCATCGGGAGTTAACGCCGTATTGGTAAACAGAGTATTTCCCCACATCGTTTTCATTGCGTTTGGATTGGTGTCGAAACCGGTTCCCGGTGCGACGCCAAAAAACCCTGCCTCTGGATTAATCGCGTACAACTTTCCATCGTCTCCAAATTTCATCCAACAGATGTCGTCGCCTACCGTCTCGGCCTTCCAGCCTGGAATTGTCGGCACCAACATCGCCAGATTGGTCTTCCCGCATGCCGAGGGAAATGCGGCGGCAATGTATTTTGACGAGCCTTGCGGGTTGGTCAGTTTCAAGATCAGCATGTGCTCGGCGAGCCAGCCGTTGTCACGGGCCATCACGCTGGCGATACGTAAGGCGAAACACTTCTTGCCAAGAAGCGCATTGCCGCCATACCCAGAGCCGTAACTCCAAATTTCTCTGGTCTCGGGAAAGTGAACTATGTACTTTTGGTCGGGATTGCACGGCCAGAATGTGTCGGCTTGGCCGGCCTTCAGCGGCGCTCCGACCGAATGCACGCAAGGAACCCACTGATCATTGCCAAGTACGTCAAGAGCGCCACGACCCATTCGCGTCATGATGTGCATGTTTGCGGCAACGTACGCGCTGTCGGTGAGTTGGACTCCGATGTGGGCGATCGGAGAACCGAGTGGGCCCATCGAAAACGGTACGACGTACATCGTGCGTCCGGCCATCGCCCCTGTGAATCGCTCGGTCAGTTCGGCGCGCATTTCACTAGGCTTCCGCCAATTATTTGTAGGACCAGCGTCTGCCTCATTTTCCGAACAAATGAACGTCCGATTTTCCACTCTGGCGACATCGCCTGGGTCAGAATGCGCCCAGTAGCTTCCCGGGCGCTTCGACTCATCGAGTTTGACAAAAGTTCCGACCTTGACAAGTTCGGCAAACAGCCGTTCCTGCTCTTCTTGGCTCCCGTCGCACCAATAGACATCCGCGGGCTGAAGGATCTCGGTCCAATCGGCGACCCACTTGAGCAGAGCTTGATTGTGGGTCATTGCTCGCATTCAGGCGCCGGGTGTGAGCATGTCGCGCTCAGAACCGAGACGTAAATGAGTTGCTCGACCATCGGAATCAAGATCGAACACAACGCGCTGGCCTTGCCTCAACATGCGGAAGATCGAACCCTCTAGCGCAGTTGGTGAAAGTTCGAATTCACCAAAGTTTGTGTCGCACAAAACAACGCCGTCACCGCTCGACGGGTCATAGGCCTTGATCACTCCCTGCATACGCACAAACCTCCGCTGTCTGGAATGCGTTCATGAAATCATGTCAGATCGGAGCGTTTCGGACCATTCTGGGTATTCTTTGCAGGTGCCTGTTCTCGAGCTATTTGGGGCCGACGCCTTACGCCACACGGTGATTGCCTTCCGTGACACGATGCGTGCGCACGCCGACGGGATCAACAAACTCAACGTGTATCCCGTGCCGGACGGAGACACCGGGACGAACATGGCAAGAACCCTTGACGCAGTGGTTGATGAGTTGAACGGTGCCGATTCGGCACTTGAACCAACTTGTGAGGCAATCAGCCACGGTTCGCTTATGGGTGCGCGAGGCAATAGCGGGGTGATCCTTAGCCAAATTCTGCGCGGATTGTCTTCCACCTTGCGCACGGCCGGCTCGGCCGGAGCAACAAAGGTTGCCGACGCGCTCAAGGCTGCTTCCGATGCGGCGTACGAGGCGGTGCTTCGGCCGATCGAAGGAACAATTCTCACCGTCATTCGCGAAACTGCCGATGCGGCCCAACGCGCAGCTTCCGATGGAGCAACGTTGGCGGCCATGTTGCGGGTCGCTCGGGCGGCTGGTCGCACGGCGCTTGCCAATACTCCAGAACAACTAGCGGTATTGAAGGATGCCGGCGTAGTTGATGCGGGAGGTGCCGGCTTCATGTTATTTATGGATTCGGCAATTCATATCGTCGACGGCGAGCCGCTTCCCCAACCCGAATTCGTTTCGGGTCCATCGGCCGAACAACTAGAAGCTGTCATGCACCGTGAATCGCACGAGAATCTAGTTGATGTGAGCGAGTTGCGTTACGAGGTGATGTTTCTCCTCGATCTCGAGGACGTCAATTCCAAGGCGTTCAAGTCTGCATGGGGCGAAATTGGAGATTCGATCGTGGTAGTCGGTGGAGAGGGTTTATACAACTGCCACATCCATACCAACAACATCGGCGCCGCAATAGAAGCGCCGATTCAACTAGGCGGGCGTCCTCATCGAATTCGCGTCACCGACCTGTTCGAAGAGGTCGCACAAGAGCATAAGCACTTCACGGGTTCGATTCTCCCTCCCGTCACATGTGCCGTCGTCGCCGTGTGTAGCGGCGACGGTCTGGCGGAATTGTTTAGCCAACTAGGCGTGCACGGCGTCGTGACCGGTGGTCAGACAATGAATCCTTCGACCGCCGAGTTGCTCGATGCGGTTGAGCACATGAATGCGCAACAGGTCATCATTTTGCCCAATAACAAAAACATCATCGCCGTGGCTAATCAGATTGACTCGCTAACAGCAAAAGATGTGCGAGTGGTGCCGACCTGCTCAATGCCAGAGGCTCTCGCCGCGCTCGTTTCCTACGACCCAGAGGCAACCGCGGAAGCCAACGCGAAAAACATGACTAAGGGCGCCCAGTCGATGGCAACCGGCGAAGTCACCCAAGCGGTTCGCGACACGAAAACCGATGCTGGTGCGGTTCACGCTGGAGATTGGATCGGCCTCGTCAGATCAGATGGAATTGTGGCGATTGGCAAGACGGAAGTTGCCGCCGCGACGGCCTTGCTCGATCATCTCATTACTTCCGGCAACGGCGAATTGTTGACCATCATCACCGGAGCGGATGCAACTGCGGCAATGACGGCTGAAATATGCGCATACCTGGCAGAACATCATTCTCATGTCGAGGTTGAGGTTCATAGCGGTGGCCAGCCGCTGTATCCATTTCTATTCGGCGTGGAGTAAGAGCAATCGTCGGCAATTTTCAATGAATTCGTTGATTTCACTCCGCGAACTCGACGGCATCGATGTTGAAGTTCTCAAAGGCGTCGGTGAAAAACGTAAGAAGTCACTCAGCGATTTTGGCATCCAAAGCGTTCTCGACCTGCTCACGACCTATCCGCGGCGGTGGGTGGATCGAACGGCGCAAGCCAGAGTCAAAGACCTCGTCCCCGGACAGGAGGCGCTCGTTCTCGTAGAGGTACGCAAGGTGACCAAGCGCCCGATGAAAGGTCGCCGCAGTTTGGTATCGGTCCAAGTCGGCGATGATTCTGGCCGACTCACGGCCGTTTTTTTCAACCAACCTTGGCGGTCCAAGCAACTCAGCGAAGGACTACAGGTAGCGATGTTTGGCAAGGTCGACCTGTTTCGTGGCTCCTTGCAGATGACGAATCCAATCGTCGATCTCATCGGAGATCGCACTGGCCGGATCGTGGCGATTTATCCGCAAAGCGAGAAGGCCAACCTCAGCACGTGGGAAATCGCTGGTTGGGTCGAAAACGCACTGGAGCGTTGCAAGGTACGTGGAATTGGAGATCCGGTCCCTGGCGAGATACTCGATCAACATCATCTGGCGACACGTTCCGAGGCATTGTGGGGCATTCACCTGCCGGAAAGTATTCAGACAAAGGAACATGCCAGGCGACGGCTGGCATTTGACGAATTGCTTCGGGTGCAATTGATTCTTGTCGGGCGCAAACGCGCATTCGAGCGTGACTCCACCGGAATTCGTCACAATGTGCTCGGCGAACATGTGCAGAGATTTGAGCACGCGCTGCCTTTTCCATTGACTAACGCACAAGTGCGAGTGATTGAAGAAATCACCGCGGACCTTGCCGGACCACATCCGATGCACCGACTGTTGCAAGGCGATGTAGGAAGCGGGAAGACAATAGTTGCGGTCGCGGCGATGCTCGTCGCGGTGCAAGGTGCCTACCAAGGCGCGCTCATGGCGCCAACGGAAGTGTTAGCCGAGCAACATTTTTCAAGCATCAACGAGATGCTGACCGGATTGATGGTTCCCGACCCGAACAATCTGTTTGGTGACCGGCAATTGCGAGTCGAATTACTGACAAGCCGAATTACCGGCGAGCGTCGTCGAGAGTTGCTGAACGATCTCGCCACCGGATCGATTGACATCGTGATTGGTACGCACGCACTCATCCAGGATCAAGTTGAATTCCACAATCTCGGGGTTGTCGTCGTCGATGAGCAACATCGTTTCGGTGTCGAACAACGTGCAGCGCTTCGCGGAAAAGGTGGAAGTACAGAGCATGCTTCGACGCCCGATGTGCTGGTGATGACTGCGACGCCAATCCCGCGCACGGCGGCGATGACGGTATATGGCGATCTGGACGTCAGTGTGTTAGATGAATTACCGCCCGGTCGGACACCGATCAAGACAAAGTGGGCTGCCGGGCCATTGCTTGAAGCAATGATGTGGGGCGACGTTCGAGACGCGGCCGCCCGTGGCGAACAATCGTACGTCGTGTGTCCGATGATCGAAGAGAGCGACAAATTAGAGGTGGCCGCCGCCGAGGAAATCTACAAGCATCTGCAGAGCGATGAATTAAGCGGACTTCGACTTGGGTTAATGCACGGTCGGATGACCTCTTCGGAGAAAAATTCCGTAATGACGGCATTTCGCAACAAAGACCTTGACGTTTTGGTTGCCACGACGGTGATCGAAGTTGGTGTCGACGTCCCAAACGCAACCGTGATGGTTGTCCTCGATGCCGATCGATTCGGTATCGCCCAGTTACATCAATTGCGGGGCCGAGTAGGGCGCGGATCGGTCGCCTCGATCTGCTGGTTGCAGACGAAAGACCCGGAAATGGTCTCGCCTCGGGTGGATGCGCTCGTCAGTTCCACGGACGGATTTGTTCTCGCCGAGATAGATCTGGAACTACGAGGAGAGGGAACGCTGATGAACTCGATGCAAAAGGGTCGTAGCGATCTCAAATTGGCTTCGCTGCGACGCGACCGTGAGCTCATCGATCTGGCTCGGCAGGTTGCGTTTCAAATCATCGATGCCGATCCGACGCTTACAAGCCATCCGGAATTACGCGACGAACTGGATCTGCTGTTCTCGCCACAAGACGAGGAATTTCTGTTCAAGAACTAGTCGTCAAGCGGTGGCAACTCAATATCCCAACGATCCAAGCAATCGCTGCATCGATACGCGACAATGTCTCCGGCCAGCCAATGGCTGTCCTCTCGGGCCTGCGTTAGAAGGTGCGCTGTACCGCCGCAATCGACGCAAATGATCGATTCAGTCGGCGCTTCCGCAAGTCCGTCAAAACGATCCTCAGGGGTGCGCTCCATCGCCGTCATTTTACCTCGAGTATTTGCGTCGTTTGAGTGGAGCCTGTTGATGTCATAATGAAAACTGTGCGAGTGATCAAAATCGATCATGTCCAATTGGCGATGCCGCGAGGTGGGGAGGAAAAAGCTCGAGAGTTTTACGGCGGGCTTTTGAACATTCATGAAGTTCCCAAACCTCCTGAACTCGCAGCGCGTGGGGGATGTTGGTTCGAAGACGGCGACTTGAAGGTCCATCTTGGTGCCGAAGAAAATTTCCGACCGGCGCAAAAGGCACACCCGGCACTTCTCGTCGAAAACTTAGAGAATCTTTTAACAAAACTGACTGCTGACGGCGTCGATGTTGAAACCAAAGACGTCGAAGGTCAAACTCATGCCTATATTCACGATCCGTTTGGCAACCGAATTGAGCTATTAGAACTGAACTGAACAGGCGTAATAGCGTGCATATATGCGCATTGTGGCTGGTGAGTTGCGCGGTCGTCTAATAGTCGCCCCAAAGGGAACGGCGACACGCCCGACCACGGACAAAGCGCGACAAGCAACGTTCAATTCATTGGGGAGTTTGAATCTGGTTGTTGGCGCACGAGTGGTCGACTTGTTTGCCGGTAGCGGAGCGCTCGGAATTGAGGCCCTGTCTCGTGGTGCGACGCATTGCACCTTTGTTGAACGCGATCGCTTCGCCATCGATGCTCTTCGCTTGAACATCGAATCCCTTGGATTGGGTGAGCGCACGAGCGTGATTCGAGGTGATGGATTGACTCATTTGAGTTTGGTTGGCGATGCGACGTTGGTGCTTGCCGATCCGCCGTACGACTTTGTTAGATGGCCCGAATTATTAGAGGAATCAACGGCCCCGTTCGTTGTCGCGGAAAGCGATCGCGAGTTGGCCAGCGAAATTGCCGATTGCACCGATTGGCAAGTGATTCGCGCCAAGCGATACGGGCGGGCGTACGTCACCTTTATTCAGCGGATACCGTACATACGATGATTGCGCTCTATCCGGGAAGTTTTGATCCAATTCACTTGGGTCACGTCGACACTGTCGAACAGGCCGCGGCCCTCTTTGGAGAAGTTGTCGTCGCCGTCATTCACAATCCCGAAAAATCAAGTGGTTTGTTTAGCGTCGACGAGCGCGTTGCACTTGCCAAAGTCGCGTTGGCGCACATGCCAGGCGTGCGTGTCGAAGCCTTTGGCGGGCTTGCGATCGATGCAGCCTCCGCAGTCCACGCCACGTGCATAGTGAAGAGCGCGCGGAATGCCGGAGATTTTGAAATCGAACAACAAATGGCCAACACCAATTACTCGGTAAGCGGGATACGTACGGTGGTGATGCTTGCGCTGCCAGGTAATAGTTTCATTAGTAGTCGATACATACGCGAGATTGCCACCCAAGGTGGGGACGTATCCTCCATGGTTCCAGTAAACGTCGACAACGCAATTCGATCCAAGCGCAAGTAGAGGGAAGATCAATGAACAATCGCGATGACAACTACGACGATTTCGACGCCGACATCATTGACGAGACAATGCCCATTGAACTGGGCGATACAGAATCAATCTTGAATCAAGTCATCGACAAAATAGCCACAGCGCCAAATGTTCCGTTGTCGAGCACGCCGCGCATCGATCGAGACCTAGTGGTTGGAATGCTGCAGGATGCGGCGGCGTGCCTACCGGACGAAATTCGCCAGGCACGATGGATGCTCAAGGAACGCACGGAATTCATGTCCAAGACGCAGCGCGACGCAGACGAAATCGTCGAGGCCGCAAGGGTTCAAGCCGAACGCCTCGTCCAGCGAACCGAGGTTGTGCGGGCGGCCGAAACGAGGGCACGCCAAGTGTTAGAGGCCGCCGATACAGATTCGCGAAGACTTAAGAACGAGACGGAAGATTTCCTTGATCGTCGCCTAGGCAGTTTTGAGATTCTGCTCGATCGACTAACCCGCACGGTCGCCCAAGGCCGTCAGCGATTGTCAATCGTCAACCCCAACGGTCTAATTGGCGATGATCAAACCGACATTTCGGATGAAAATGTACGTTCCGACGATGGATTTTTCGATCAGGACAAGACAGACGACGAGTACTAAACCACGGTCAGGGTGACCGCAATATGGCATCACCGTTTATCGTCAATACTGTTGAGCTGCTTCGGCGACTCGGCGCACAACGAGACATTTCTCTCAGCGTGCCGGCAAGTCAGTTTGGCTTCCACGACGCGCGTCTCGCCGACGACTCACGGATCGATGTGAGTCTTCACTTGGAAAGTCTGACCAATGGCATCGTCGTGCACGGCGAAATCAGCGGCCTATGGCAAATGCAGTGTCGAAGATGCTTGCGGGCGATCTCCGAAGTATCGATCGCCAATGTAGATGAGTTGTATCAGCGCATACCCGACAATCCAGACGCGTATCCGCTCGAGGGGGATCAGTTGGACCTTCGGCCGATGATTCGTGAACTTGTTCTACTCAGCGAGCCGGTGTCCCCGCTATGCCGCCCGGACTGCCCCGGAATGTGTCCGAATTGTGGCGCCGATTTGCAGACGGATCAATGTGACTGCGCCACTGGGCTGGTCGACGAACGCTGGGCGGTTCTTGATCAGTTGCGCAAGCAAATGGGGGAATAACTATCGTCGGCGATAACCTTACGAGCCGTGCCAGTACCAAAGAAGAAGAAATCCAAGATGAAGGGTCACAGTCACCAGGCCGCGGCTTGGAAACTTGGGGCACCTTCCCGCAGCGTCTGCCCGCGTTGTTCCAGCACCAAGTTGCCCCACAACGTTTGTGGCAATTGTGGTTGGTACAAGGGTCGCGTCGCCGTAGACGTCGGCTAATTCCCACTCGGCCCGGCCGGGTTACCTAGCAACATGTTGCCAGTTGCAGTTGATGCGCTCGGAGGCGACAAAGCACCTAGCGACATCATCGCTGGCGCGCAACAGGCGGCCGACTCAGGAATTCCCGTCATTTTAGTCGGCCCCGCCGACCTTGCCGGTTGCGGCAATTTGCCACTGCACGTCGCAACAGAGTTCATCGACATGCATGAAGAACCGGCATCTGCAGTGCGCACCAAAAAAGATTCAACGCTTGTTCGTTCCGCCGAACTTGTCCGCGACGGAGTTGCCGGCGCGATGATCTCGGCCGGTAACACCGGGGCGACGATGGCCTCGGCGTTGCTGCGCATGGGCAGAATCAACGGAGTCAAACGACCGGCAATCGCCACCCCGATCCCTGTTCCTGGTTCGACGCCGACGGTTTTGCTCGATGCAGGAGCCAATGCAGAAGTCGAAGCGCAGTGGTTAACCCAATTTGCGCTGATGGGATCCGTTTTCGCCAATGCTCGATATGCGATCGATAAGCCGAGAGTTGGATTGTTGTCGATTGGCGAAGAACCTGGCAAAGGCGACTCGTTACGCAAAGAGGCGTACGAGTTATTGGGCGAAACGACTGGGATCAATTTCATCGGCAATGTTGAAGGTCGTGACATCATGACCACAAATGTTGATGTCGTGGTGACCGACGGCTTCACCGGCAATGTCACGCTAAAAACTTTGGAAGGCGCAATGCGGGGAGTGATCAAGGCGCTCTTCGACGCCATCGGTGCGCCGCAATACAAAGTCCACTCCGATGCGCTCATGCCGGCATTTCTAGATCTGTATTCTCAATTCGATCCTGACAGTACGGGCGGAGCGATCCTGTTGGGAGTCGACGGGGTGTGCATCATTTCGCACGGCTCGTCGAGTGCGCGGGCAATACTCAATGGCATCAAGGTGGCCAAGGACATGGTCGACTGCGACATGGTTGGACGCCTCGCCTTGGCAATTGCCGCCCAATGAACGACCAACTGCACGCGCTGGCCTCACGTATCGGCCACAAGTTTAAGGACGAGTCTCTGCTCGAGGTGGCGATGGCGCACCGCAGTTGGATCGCCGAAAACGATGGAAACGAATCCAACGAGCGGCTCGAATTTCTAGGCGATGCCGTGCTTGGTTGGGTAGTGGCAGACATTGTGTATCGACTTCATTCTGAACTTCCAGAGGGCAAACTCACCGATCTGCGTAAAAGTGTCGTCAACGCAATTTCACTTGCCCAGGTTGCCAACGACTTCGAAATTGGTGAATGTCTGAGACTCGGTCGTGGAGAAGATGCAGCAGGGGGTCGAGAAAAGACTTCGATTCTTTCCGACGCGCTCGAATCCGTCATCGGTGCCGTCTATCTGGATGCCGGTGCCGTCGTCGCATACGAGGTCGTCGGAAAATTGATGGCGGAAAGCATCGAGCACGCAATCGAGAATCTGGACAGGATCGACGCCAAAACCAGATTGCAGGAAATGACTGCGCGGCTGTTTGATGTAGCCCCGCACTATCGAATCACCGATGACGGTCCGGATCACGAAAAGACGTTCTATGCCACTGTTGTCGTCAATGGTCGGGACCTCGGGCATGGCGAGGGAAGATCAAAAAAGGCAGCAGAGCAAGTAGCCGCCGAGATTGCCTGCGATGCTTTGCAGCGCGAACACGGCTAGATCGAGTGCCTGAACTACCAGAAGTCGAAACCGTTCGACGCGGGCTCGCCCAACACGTTGTCGGACGCCGAATCGAACGAGTGGAAGTTGGTCGCGAGCGGACGGTGCGTCGGACAAGTCGCGAGGCGCTTATTCACGGATTGTCGGGAGTCACGATAACCAACTCGTCGCGGCGGGGTAAATATCTGATTTGTTCGCTCGATTCTGGCGAATCGATGATGATTCACCTACGCATGAGCGGTCGAGTGCTTATCGTGCCGAGCGGTTCAGAGCGGCCACTTCATACCCATGTGGTGTTACATCTTGCCGCCGATGACTCCCACGAATTGCAAGAACTTTGGTTTGTTGATCCACGAACGTTTGGGGAAGTAGTCGTTTTCGACCCAGCATCAGTGGCGAAATCCATTCCGGAACTGACCAAATTAGGAATCGATCCACTTGAGGATGACTTTTCCGCAGACGCGCTGTATCGACTGCTTAAGCCGAAGCGAGGCGGCCTCAAGGCAGTGTTGCTCGACCAGCATGTCGTCGCTGGTATCGGCAATATCTATGCCGACGAGATTCTGCATCTTGCGCGGCTAAGACCAAACCGGGTCCCTGCGCGGATGAATCGTGCGACAGTAGATCGTCTCCATCAAGCAATTGTCGACGTGCTGAACAATGCCGTCACGCAAGGTGGGAGCACTCTTACCGACATCCAATACGTGGATCTGGATGGTTCATCCGGTAGCTATCAACTACAGCATCGGGTGTATGGCCGCGCTGGGGAAATTTGTATCACATGCGGCGTATCGCGCATTGCCCAAATTGTGGTATCCGGACGAACCACGTGTTACTGCCCGAAGTGTCAGCATTGAGGATTGTGGTGCATCTCTAGAGAGACCGTTTGGCGGCCAAATTTCAACTATTCTCGCCGATTGAAGTGTTCCTCAAATCGCTAACTCTCAAAGGCTTCAAGTCCTTTGCGGATACCACGGTGATGGAACTCGAACCAGGGGTCACGGTAGTTGTGGGACCCAATGGTTCGGGCAAATCCAACGTGGTCGACGCAATTGCATGGGTGCTCGGCGCCCAGGCTCCGTCGGCGGTACGAAGCCAAAAGATGGACGATGTCATCTTTGCCGGCACATCCAAAAGGCCGGCCCTTGGACGCGCCGAAGTCACGCTGACTATTGATAACAGCGCCGGATTGCTACCCATTGAGTTCACCGAAGTCACCGTGCGACTCACGCTCTTTCGCAGCGGCGAGAGTTCGTACGCAATCAATGACATTGAATGCCGATTGTTAGATGTGCAAGAACTGTTATCGGATGCAGGAGTTGGTCGTCAACAGCATGTGATTGTCAGCCAGGGCCAAATCGATGCCGTGCTCAATGCTCGTCCCGAGGATCGAAGGGGAATCATCGAAGAGGCGTCCGGTGTGCTCAAGCATCGCAAGCGGCGCGAAAAAGCACAGCGTCGACTCGACAATACCGAGGCAGATTTAATGCGGGCGCAAGATCTTTTGCGAGAGGTCCGACGTAATTTACGTCCTCTCGAGCGACAGGCGGATGCTGCAAGGCGTCACGGCGCGCTAGCCACAGAGTTGCAAAACATTCAAGTGTTTTTGACTGGTCGCGAGATTTCAGGTTTTCAGAAACGGCTCTCTGCTTTGGCGTCGGACAAACTCGACGGTGAACAGTCTGAGCGAGCGCTGCGTTCGCGTTTGTCGGCGCTCGACACCGCGGTGATGGCCGACGAGGCCCAATTGTCGGCGAGGGGTGATTCCGCGGTTAACGACGAGCTGGTGCGTGTCGAACAACTTCGGGGCCGTGCACGTGGACTGCTGGCAGTGCTCGCCGAACGGCGACGCTCAGTTGAACGTGACCGCGGCCAACTAATGGACTCTGGAGTCATAGCGACACTCGAAGCCGATGCCGCCGAATTGCGTACCGAATTGCAAAAAGTTCTCGACCAACTCTCCTCACTAGAGGCCGGGGCGACTAGCGGATCGACCGTCGGATCCAGCAGTCTCGAAGAAGCCCGCAACACAACCGCGAAGGTCACCGAACTCAATGGTCGAGTGCGCGGCCTCAACGACGACATTGATCGATTACGCAAGGTGGTCGCAAACGAAGCGCGAGCGGAAGTCGATTTGCTACAGCGCTTGGCAACTGCCGACACAGAGCGAATCAATGCAGAATTGGGTCGCGATGCGGTGTTCGCCACGCACACGACGGCGATTGCCGATTCGATGTTGGCGACATCGAGGATGCAGGCGCTGCAATCCACGATCGACGTCGCCAAAGCCGGAAGTGCGGTTTTAGGTGACCTTGATGGGGCGGTGGGTTCGCTTGCCGAACTATTAGAAATCGATGGCGAGCGTCGCTCGGCGGTCCAGGTTGCCCTCGGCGATGCGTTGGCCGCCATGGTCACGACCAACGCAGATGCGGCCAGAAGGGCCCTACAGATGCTTCGCCAGGGCGCTCACTGTGGAACGGTGTTGGCGCTCAATGCGATCGCCACCGTACCGATGACACCGCGAATCGACAAGGGCGTCTCGTTACGCGGAAGTGTTCGGGCTCGACCGGGTGAACACGAAATGCAGGTCAATCGGCTGCTCGATGTTCTGTTATCACGCGTTGTCTATGTGCAGTCATGGACAGATGCTGTCGATGTTGCCCTTGCCCATCCAGATGTCGTCGTTATAACCGGCGACGACGACCGATTTTCATCGTCCGGAATGAAGGTCGGAGCAAACATCGTCACTGCCGCCGCACTCGCCGAGGCAACGCAGCGCGCCAAGCGCGCTGGAGACGCATTGCAAATCGCAGAAGTCGATCTAGCCAGTGCGCAAATACTTGTCGTCAAGACTCGCGACTCACATTCGGCCGCGCTGATGCTTCTCGAGCAACATCGAATACAAGCGGCCAGAAGTAACGAGCAACTTGCAAGCGCATACGACGCTCTGCGTTTCGTGCAGGCCGAATTGCAGGGTCTACTTTCGTTGCTGCGCAACGATTTGGAAGTAAAGACCGCCGGCTTGCAGGAGCGGCGCCAATTCCTTGAATCCCGATTGACGGACATTGAAGCCCGGCTAAGTGTCGATGTTGATGCCCGTCAGGCAGCCACCGCGCGAAGGCGAGTGGTTGAACAGTCAATGAATGCGATTATTCGCTTGACACACTTTGTCGAAGGACACACAAAAATACTCGACTCTCGACAGGAGTTTTTGCGCGAGGTCCGCCGTCGTCAGAGCGACGAAGTTCGCTCCATCTCCCAGCGCTTGGATGAATCGCGACACGAGAGATCGGACCTTGAACATCAGCTGGAAGAGAAGCGGGAGCGAAATCGTCGCGTAGAAATCGAGGAAGCCGAAGTTCGAATGAGGTTGGAAGCTTCCGTCGACGGGTTACGTCGCGATCAACAGGTGGAACCGCAAGTAGCCGTCGATGCGCCAATGCCAAAATTGGCAGACGGTCAGACTCCGGTTTCCAGGTTGCGGGAGCTGGAACGCGAACTTCGACTGATGGGTCCGATTAATCCGCTTGCACTCAACGAATTTGACGAACTGCAGACGCGGCATTCCTTCCTGGAAAATCAGTTGGAGGATGTGAAGAACTCGCGGCGCGACCTGATCAAGGTCATCAAGCAAGTTGATCGAGAGATTCAGTCCGTATTTGCCGCGGCATTTGCCGACGTTAGAGACAATTACGAGAAATTGTTTGCCATGCTGTTCCCCGGTGGGGTTGGCAAACTGACGCTGACGACGCCGGACGATTTGCTCAACACTGGAATCGAAATTGAGGCCAAGCCAATTGGCAAAAATATTAGAAAATTGTCACTGTTGTCCGGTGGCGAACGCTCGCTTGCGGCGCTGGCTTTCTTGTTTGCAGTTTTCCGTAGTCGCCCATCGCCGTTTTACGTCATGGACGAGGTTGAGGCGGCGTTGGACGATGTGAATTTGCATCGATTCCTAAACCTTGTCGATGAGTTCCGCCAGGAAGCGCAATTACTTATCGTCAGCCACCAGAAACGAACCATGGAAGCCGGCGACTGCCTGCTTGGCGTGACCATGCAATCGGGTGGGTCCTCGCGAGTAATTGTCGAGCGCGCCGCCGCCAAATCTGCATGATCTCTCAGACTTCGTCTCTCCTTTTCCCACTTTTGGCAGTCGTGGTCGTGCTATTTGGCGTTGGCGTTGTCATGTATGGCCGCCGTTCCAGGACAAAGTCGAGTGAACCAGCGATGATTACCGCGATAAGAACACCTGGCCCCTTGGCCAAGGTCCGCGGCGTGCTGTCCGGAGCGGTTTCGGGGCTGATGCGAAGAAGCGAAATTGACAATGCAACGTGGACAGAGTTGGAGGAAGCGTTACTAGTCGCCGACATCGGCGTGCGCGTGACCACCGAACTAATCAACAAGTTACGAAAACTCGTTGATGACAATGTGATTTCGTCTTCTACTCAACTTGTCGATGCGCTGCGATCGGAAATGAAATCAAGACTTGAAGGAACGAATCGGGCGTTGAATTTTGATCCGACAATTGGTGGGCCAAACATTTGGCTCATGGTTGGCGTCAATGGATCGGGAAAAACTACGACCATTGGCAAGATGAGTGCCCAACAAGTAGCCGCCGGACGAAGCGTGCTGGTCGCAGCGGGAGACACGTTTCGAGCCGCGGCCGTTGATCAACTTGCCACGTGGGCTCAGCGATCGGGAGCCGAACTTGTTCGAGGTGCCGAGGGGAGTGATCCGAGTTCGGTGATATTTGATGCCGTACAGAGAGCACATTCGCGCAAGATCGATCTCGTGATCGCAGATACCGCCGGTCGTTTGCAATCCAACACCAACCTCATGGAAGAACTAAAAAAAGTTCGACGCGTGGCGGAAAAGGATGCCGGCAAAGTCACAGAGGTTCTGCTTGTCATCGATGCAACGACGGGGCAGAACGGCCTAGTTCAAGCCCGCCAGTTTGCTCAAGCCACTCAAGTGACGGGGGTCGTGTTGTCAAAACTTGACGGCTCGGCCAAAGGCGGAATTGTCTTTGCCATTGAAACCGAACTTGATATACCAGTGAAATTGGTCGGCCTTGGCGAGTCGATTGATGATCTTGCTCCGTTCAATCCAAATGGATTTATCGACTCGCTGTTTGACGAGTCATGAAGCATCGTATTTTTGCCTTTGGGTTGTGCGCACTAATTGGGGTTCTGCCAATGGCTTGTTCTTCATCCGATAGTTCGTCGGACACAACTTCCAATCCTGACGTGTCGGTGCCGTCAGGAAATGTGGTGATCACCGATGAACAAGCCGCGACTCTCATTGGCAAAACGGAGTCGGATGCTAGGGCGCAAGCTGACAGCAATGGTTGGGTGTGGCGCGTTGGTCGACGCGATGGTGAAGAATTTGCACTGACAATGGATTATTGCCAATGCCGTGTCACCGTCTCAATTGACAATGACATCGTCACCGAAGCCGTAGTCGGTTAAGGACGGATTCACCGCTAACCTTCGGCAACGCCATGTTTGACATGCTCGGTGACCGCCTCGGCGGAATACTCAAGCGCCTACGCAATAAGGGTCGTCTCACCCAGGGCGATGTCGATGAGATTCTCGGCGAGATTCGCACGGCGCTTCTCGAAGCCGA
Source organism: Ilumatobacteraceae bacterium (assembly GCA_039932495.1). Taxonomy (GTDB): domain Bacteria; phylum Actinomycetota; class Acidimicrobiia; order Acidimicrobiales; family Ilumatobacteraceae; genus UBA3006. The sequence continues at coordinate 10,364 of JBDTPW010000041.1, read as the reverse complement.
CGTCAACGTTGGAGTAGTCGGCGAAGTCATTGAGCACATTCGTCAGCAATCAGTCGGTGCCACATTGCTATCGGCGCTCAATCCCGGTCAGCAGATCATCAAGATCGTCAATGCCGAACTCATTGCAATGCTCGGCGGTGACACGCTCAAAATTTCCTACGCTTCGCATCCGCCCACGGTTGTCCTCATGGCCGGCCTACAGGGATCCGGCAAGACCACAAGCGCGGCGAAGTTGGCGGCGTGGTTCAAAGCCCAAGGTCGTCAGCCGTTACTAGTCGGTGCCGACCTCCAACGACCTGCCGCCGTCGAACAACTCCGCGTGCTTGGAGCTCAAATCGATGTGCCGGTATTTTCTCAACCCGGCGATCCAGTTGAGACGGCACGAGCGGGCCTTGCCCAGGCGCGCAGTCTCGGGCGCGATGTTCTCATCGTCGATACCGCCGGGCGCCTAGCCATCGACGACGAAATGATGCAACAAATTAGCCAAATCTCTCGAGCGGTGTCGCCGCAGTACACGTTTTTGGTTGTAGATGCGATGACCGGCCAAGACGCGGTTACCGTCGCCAAGTCATTCGATTCAGCGCTGTCAATTTCCGGAGTGATTTTGACGAAACTTGACGGCGATGCGCGCGGTGGTGCGGCGCTCTCGGTGAAGCAGGTCATCGGAAAGCCGATTGCCTTTGCCGCCACCGGGGAAAAAATTGACGCCTTCGAACAATTTCACCCCGACCGAATGGCAAGCCGCATCCTTGGCATGGGCGACATGCTCACCCTCATTGAGCAGGCCGAACGCGTATATGAAAAGGATCAGGCCGAATCTGCTGCGGCAAAAATGCTCGAAGGCGCGTTCACCTTGGATGACTTTCTTGATCAGTTGCAGCAGCTAAAGAAGATGGGGCCGCTGCAAAACGTGATGGGAATGATTCCGGGAATTCCGAAGGAAATGAAGAATGCGGAAATTGGAGATGATCAGGTGAAACTGACCGAGGCGATCATCAGTTCGATGACCATCGAGGAACGACGAATGCCAGAAATAATCAATGGCAGTCGGCGAAGTCGAATTGCCAAAGGAAGCGGAACGCAGATCGCCGACGTCAATCGCTTGGTCAAGCAATTTAGTGAAATGCAAAAATTGATGAAGCGAATGGGATCGAAAGGCAAGAAGGGTGGCAAGGACTTTGACCTGGCCGAGGCGTTGGGCTCGAGGGTGTCGCCCCGCTAACCTGTCACCCATGTCAGTCAAGCTTCGCCTCACCAGAGTGGGTAAAACCAAGCAGCCGCATTACCGAATTGTGGCCGCCGATACCCGCAAGGCACGCGACGGCAAATTCCTCGAAATTGTCGGAAATTATCACCCTAAAGACGACCCGTCGGTCCTGAGCGTGGACAACGTGAAGGCAATCAAGTGGCTCAAGCAGGGTGCGCTACCGAGCGAAAGAGTAAAGAAGCTACTTGAAATCTCAGGTGCATGGGCAGAGTTTTCCGCATCAAAAACCGCCAAGTAATTTTGGATTCAAATCGTGTCTGACTCGCCGAACATTATTCCAGCTCCCGTTGCTTCGGCAGTTCTCGACCACGTCGTTCGTTCCATTGTTGATAATCCAGAGGCCGTTACCGTCGAAGGTTTTCCAGATGGCGACAAGATACTTCTGGAAGTGCGCGTTGGCGATGGCGATCTAGGTCGCGTCATAGGTCGACGCGGTCGCACTGCGCAAAGCATCCGCACCGTAGTCCGCGCGGCTGCAACGCGCGATGGCGTAGACGTTGATGTCGACTTCGTCGACGACTGAGCGACTCCCGCCCGAAGGTTTGTTGCATGTCGGGCGTTTTGCCCGAGCACATGGAGTGCGCGGAGCACTGTACGTTCAACTGTTTTCAGATCATCCGAATCGCCATGCGCCTGGTGCTCGCCTGTGGGCACTTGGTGGGTGGTACGTGATCGCCGCGGCCAAGAAGCAACAGGATCGATGGCTCATCAATTTTGACGGACTCACCGATCGCAACGCGGCCCAGCGACTGGCCAACCAAGATGTCTATGGCGAACCAATTGACGACCCCGCTGTCCTGTGGGTCCATGACATGGTTGGCAGCCAAGTAGTGGGAGTGAATGGCGAGCAGTTTGGAACCTGTGTCAGCGTCATCGACAATCCTGCCCATCCGCTCATCGAACTTGATAACGGAAACTTGGTGCCAGTGCCGTTTGTCGTCTCCCATGGCGACGGCCGAATCACCATTGACCCACCCACGGGACTATTCGAAGTATGACTCTCGAAAAAACGGACGGCGCTTTGCGGATTGATGTTTTTTCCATCTTTCCCGATCTAGTTGACGACTTCTGCTCCGAGAGTTTGCTCGGTCGCGCACGAAGCGAACAACTCATCGACCTGCGTTGTCATGATTTGCGACAACACTCCACCGATGTGCATCACAGCGTTGACGACGCCCCGTTTGGCGGTGGCGCGGGCATGGTCATGCGACCGGAACCAGTCTTTGCTGCCGTAGAGGCAATACATCCACCTCGGCCATTGTTGTTGTTGTCACCCGGTGGCAGGACATTTGACCAGTCATATGCAGAGCAACTCCTCGCCAGCGGGGGATTTAGTTTGCTGTGCGGTCGATACGAGGGCGTCGACCACCGCATCATCGAGCATCTCATTGATGGGGAAGTGTCGGTTGGCGATGTAATACTGGCCGGTGGCGAAGTTGGCGCCTGCCTGATCATCGAGGCAGTCACTCGTCTGGTGCCGGGGGTCATGGGCAACAGCGACTCGCCAGTTTCGGAGAGTTACGGGGCCAGTGGAATTTTGGAGGAACCGCAGTACACCAGACCGGCCGAATTTCGCAATTGGCAAGTACCCGAGGTGTTACGCAGCGGCGACCACGCACGAATTGAGCGCTGGCGACAAGCCCAAGCGCTACATCGCACTCTGGCCGCTCGTCCAGACTTGATGGCAAAGCGAGGTGGTCTCAGCGCCGCCGAGGATCGCTTGTTGGAAGAGTTCCCGCCAGTGCCGTATCCTTCTAGGTTCCCCATTTAGTGGGGTTCCCCTACTGAAGGATCGCCTCATGAAGTCAACCGACATTGTCGATAATCAATTTCTGCGCACCGACATTCCAAGGGTTGGACCCGGAGACGAAGTAAAAGTGCATGTGCGAGTTGTGGAAAGCGGCAAGGAGCGCGTCCAGGTGTTCCAGGGCAACGTTGTGGCCATCGCCGGCTCTGGTGTGGCCGAGACCTATACCGTGCGCAAGATCAGTTACGGGATTGGCGTTGAGCGAACGTTTCCGATGCACAGTCCGTCCGTCTCAAAAATTGAAGTGGTCAAGCGGGGCGATGTGCGCAGGGCAAAACTCAACTTCCTCCGTGAGCGAAAAGGCAAGTCGGCCAAGATTCGCGAAAAGCGCGAAGTCTAAGTTGCAGAACTTGCACCTATTTCTACACATTGCTCTTGGACATCGTTGAACACTGACGATCTAGAAAATTTTGAGGCAGAGCGCGAGCTCCACCTCGCTCAGGAATACCAAGATGTTGTCGGCATGTTCAAATTTGCCGTGGAAACCGATCGGCGGTTTTACCTAGCCAACAATGTCGATGTAAAGGTTTTGTCTGAAGGATCGCGACCAATAGTGGAAGTGGTGTTGGTAGACGCATGGGTGTGGGACATGTACCGCAAGAGTCGATTCGTCCAACGAGTGCGCGTGCTCAGCTTCAAGGATCTGAACATCGAAGAGCTTCCTCGGATCGATCTGTAACGGCCACCGCGCGCGTTGCGCGTGGAAAGTGGGCAGAAGATTTAGCCGCTCGGTGGTACGAACATCACGGTTATCGGATTCTTGCTCGTAATTGGCGCTGCTCGCGCGGCGAACTTGATGTAGTTGCCGTAATCGGCGACCAACTTGTGGTGTGCGAAGTGAAAGCGAGAGCCAGTGTTGCATTTGGCACACCGGCGGAGGCGATCACAACAACAAAACAGATACGAATTCGTCGAGCAACCGCCAAACTCCTCGCCGAAGTGCGATCCAATCGCTCTGTCACGATTCGACATGTTCGCTTTGACGTCGCGTGCGTCCTCGGAAATCAACTGGAGATGCTGACGGATGCGTTCTAGTCGTGGTTGCCTTAGTACAATAAGAAGTAATTGAACTAGCGAGGAATACATGGCGATCGACGAGCCGACACAACCACTCTGGGGACCGCAGACCGATCTAGCACTGGCCAACTTCAATGTCTCCGGATTGCCGTTGCCGATCGAGATTGTCCATGCATTGGCGGCGATCAAAGCCGACGCGGCAGTTATCAATGGTGTCGGTCAGGTAGGCGATGATTCGGCTCGCTTTGCGGCTATCGCTGTGGCGGCATCTTCGGTCGAAACCGGAGAACACAACGAGCAATTCTTGATCGATGTGTTTCAAACCGGATCGGGTACTTCTACAAACATGAATGTCAACGAGGTAGTGGCGCGCCTGGCATCCGAGGCATCAGGACTTGCCGTTCATCCGAATGACGATGTCAATTCGGGCCAATCCTCCAACGATGTGTTTCCAACCGCGGTGACGATCGCGGCCGTCGTTCAAATTAAATGGTCGCTCGTGCCGGCCATCGCTCAGTTGACAACCTCCTTAGATATCGCCGCCAATCGTTTCGCCGATGTCGTCAAGGCGGGGCGAACTCATCTCATGGATGCAGTACCGATCTTCCTTGGAGACGAATTCGACGGTTACGCCGCTCAACTTCGCGAAGCGAGCGAGCGATTGCAAACCTCACTGCCTCGCCTCGGTCGGGTTCCTCTGGGTGGCACCGCGGTTGGCAACGGCCTCAACACATCGCCAGAATTCGGCGCCGCAGTCATTGCCAGAATTGCCGATCGCTATGGCATCGAACTGTCAATCGCACCGAGTCGATTTGCCTCCCAGGCATCGCGCGATGGCTTGGTCGAGGCATCGAGTCACCTTCGCGGGCTTGCCATCGCGCTTTTCAAGATCGCCAACGACATTCGTCTCATGGCATCGGGACCAGAGGCCGGTCTTGGTGAGATTTTCCTGCCGGAACTGCAGGCAGGCTCTTCGATCATGCCAGGAAAAGTCAATCCCGTGATGTGCGAGATGGTTGCCCAAGTCGCAGCCCAGGTTTTTGGCAACGATTCGGCGATTGCGTTCGCCGGATCGCAGGGAACGTTTGAACTGAATACGTATCAGCCATTGATCGCTTCCAATCTTCTTGGATCGATTCGGATTCTGACCAAGGCATGCACTCTTTTTGCCACTCGATGCGTCGATGGAATCGAAGCGGACGTCGAACATTGCTTGTATTACGCCAATGCCACGCCGGCTCTGGCGACGCGACTTAATTTGGTGCTCGGCTACGACCGCGTTGCCAAGCTGGTTAAGCAGTCGATAGCCGAGAATCGCCCGCTGCTCGATGTCGTCATCGCAGATGGATCGATCGATTCCAACTTGGCTGCCGAGCTACTCAATGCAAGCGACATGGCGCTCGGGAATCGTCCGCCGAATTCGCCTCGTTCAACTCGAGCGTGAGGCGCGGTTGTCCCAGCAGGCATAGTGCCAATGTCGACGTAAATCTGGTGCGTCGGCGGGGACACAGACATAGTGGCCAACTCCAGCGACGATGTCGCGATTGCAACCGGGACACACATACGTCTTGATCGCTTCGTACGGTTGTACGCGTCGCACTTCTACATTTCCGAAAGTTCCATCCCACATTGTCATTTTTGACGAATGATTATCCTCGAAACGCCCAAAGAATGAGAACGCTGATTGTCAACAACGCACTGATCACAATCAAATAGTCGGTCGGCCGTTTGACTTGCTTGCGGTGCGGATCAAAGCCCATGCAGCAAGTATCGTCACTTTTATGGAAACTCTTGAGGTTTTTCGCCAAAATGGGGTCGTTACCGTGACGATGAACCGGCCGGCCAAGAAAAATGCGATCAATGAAGCCATGTGGCAGGAGCTTTTGGGCACATTTCGTCAAATTGCGGAAACCGACTCAGACAGGGTTGTGGTTCTGACAGGCGCAGGGGGTGAGTTCTGTTCGGGGGCCGATCTCAGTTCCGATGGAGCCCGGCGGGCCGATCGCCATCAGCTTTCCTCGATGCGCAATATTTCGGACGTCTGTTTGGCCCTCGCCAGAATTCCTCAACCGACTATTGCCAAGGTGCGAGGTGTGGCAGTCGGTGCCGGATGCAACATGGCGCTCGTTTGTGATCTCGTCGTTGCTTCGAGCACCGCGCGATTCTCGGAAATTTTTTCCAAGAGGGGACTTTCGATCGATTTCGGCGGTTCGTGGACATTGCCCCGTCGAGTTGGGTTGCATCGGGCAAAGGAGCTTGCATTTTTCGCCGACATCATCAACTCCGCCGAGGCCGAGCAACTCGGTCTCGTCAATCGAGTATTGCCGGATGCCGAACTTGATGCATTTGTAGACGAGTGGGCCAATCGACTTGCAGTTGGTCCACCAATCGCATTGGCTCAGACGAAACGATTGCTCGATCAATCGGCAAATGTCACGCTGGAACAGGCGCTCGACGATGAAGGCGCGGCGCAAACGATAAATTTCGGAACCAAAGACACGCTTGAAGCGATATTGGCATTTACCGAGAAACGCGAACCTCGTTTCATCGGTCGGTAGCGTCTTAGGCGTGCGTCGCCTTCACAAATTGGCTTCGGCAGGAATTGCCTCAATCATCATCGTGGCTTTGGGTATTCCGTCGATGGCCTCGGCCACGAGCACAACGGAGCCGCCACCCGAATCGGTCGACGAACAAGGCAACATAACCGGAGTGCCGGCTGTAACCGCACCCCTCAATCCGTCGGCGGTGACGACAATTCCGGCTGGTTGTGCGTCGCCAAATGAACCCCAGGTTGTGTTCGTCGGTCAGCTTCTTAATTTAGATGACATCACCGCCACGTTCTCTCAATTGCAGGTTCGAGCAGGTTCGCTTGGAGGGTATTCAACGATTGACAGTACCGAGGGCGATGTGGTGAGCGTGCGCTACGGACGCGACTCCAAATTTCTGCACGAAGGCGGTACGTACCTTGTCGGTGCCGCGAGTGCGATCAATTCACCGATACTCATTTCCAAGGTACGTGAATCGGCCGAATTGTTCGGAGGTGACCAAGTGATCGGGCTCAGCGATCAGGGTGTCGCCTGCCCTCGATTTGACGATCCAATTCGCACATTCAACCAAGACGGGACTTCAATCGACACCGGCGTGTTCTCGCCATTGTTTGACAATCAATGGCAGATAGTTCTTGTATTGCTTGTGGCCGTCGGACTAGTTGTCGCCGGGTTGGCCAGCATGGTCATTATCAAACAACTATTTCGCTGAAAATGCCTTGCTAGCGAGAGCTCGAAGCTCATCTACCGCGTGAGCAAGACCGAGACTGTCCCTGAACAAAGCGCTTCCCGCAACTAAAACATTTGCGCCGGCAGCGGCCGCACCGGCAATCGTCTTTGGACTTATTCCACCGTCAACTTCTACGTCGACAACATCTTCCAATCCTGCGTCGCAAACCATTTTTCGAACCTCTGCAATTTTCGGTTCCATCGCAGCCATGTAACTTTGGCCACCAAAGCCGGGATTCACCGTCATCACTAAGACGAGATCGACAAGTTTGAGCACGTCGTTGACCTCGCTTGCCGGCGTTGACGGATTGATGGCCACCGCGGCGGTCGCTCCTAACTCAGCGATGTTGCCGAGCGTGCGGTGAAGGTGTTCGCACGCTTCCGCATGAACGATGAGCCGTTGGCAACCTGCTTCGATATACCGCTTGGCCATGACGTCTGGGGTGAGCACCATCAAGTGGGCCTCAAACGGCAAAGCAGTTAACGCTCGGGTTGAGGCGATGATGTCTGGGCCAAACGTCAGATTGGGTACGAATTGACCATCCATGACATCCCATTGGATGAGGTCGACACCCGCCGCATCGAGTGCAACGATTGCTTCGCCAAGTTTGGAAAAATCAACTGGTAAAACAGATGGAGCGATCTGAATTGGTCGCGTCACACACTCGATCATAGTTGTCATGCCCTAGAGTCACGCGAAGTGGATTCACATCAGATACGTATCGAACGACTCGTCGCGGGCGGTGACGCGCTCGGGCATCTCGATGATGGGCGAGTGGTGTTCGTACCCGGGGCGCTGCCCGACGAAGTCGCGGATATTGAAATCACACACACCAAAACCGATTTCGCTCGCGCCAAATTAATCCACATCGCGACGGAATCGCCTCACCGGATAACAGCACCGTGTCCACACGTGGCTCGCGGTTGTGGCGGGTGCTCGTGGCAACACTTGGCGAGCGAGGCGCAAGTGGCGGCAAAGGTTGAGATCGTGCGCGAGGCATTGCGGCGAAACGGCAAGATCACCGACATCGAAGTGGTGGACGGAGGAAGGATCTCCGATTGGGGCGCCCGCACGACGCTGCGAATGGCAGTTGACGCCTCCGGACGGCTTGGGTTTCGTCGTGGGTCGTCTCATGACGTAGTCGATACGCCGGTGTGCAAGGTTGCCCACCCATTGCTGAACGAAATCATCCCCAACATTCGCGCAAGCAAAGCCGACGAGGTGACGTTGCGCTGTGGCGCCATGACCGGTGAGCGTGGCGCATGGGTTCACGACAAGGACGGTCGCGGCACAATTAGCGGAATTGGTACCGATGTCGGTCTCGGTCATGAAGCGATCGTTCACGAAGTTGTGGGCGGAGTGAAATTGCAGGTATCGATGTCCAGTTTCTTTCAAACTTCGCACCAGGGCGCCGAGATTCTGATCGAGACTGTTCGTCAAGCGGCCGGTGAACATGCACTGTCTGGAGCAGACGGACCGGTTGTCGATGCATACGGTGGTGTCGGATTGCTGTCGACCACACTCGTCGATCGCAAGACTCCGGTTGTTCTCATAGAGTCCAACAATTCGGCGTGTGCCGATGCCCGAATCAATCTGGCCGGCTATAACGCCAAGGTTGTGCGCGGTTCGGTCGAGCAATGGCGTGCCGAAACTGCCGGACTAGTGATCGCCGATCCGTCTCGAAGCGGCCTCGGCGCCGCCGCAGTTGCTCGACTTGCACAGACAAATGCGTCGCGCATTGTCTTGATCAGTTGCGATGCGGTGGCGAGTGCACGCGATACTCGATTGCTACGCGACGCCGGGTACTCGTGCTCTCGTGCAACCGTGTTGGATCTGTTTCCACACACCCCCCATGTCGAAGTAGTCAGCACGTTTGCTCGATAAGACTGGTGCGATGGATTACATAAAGCCGCGGAGACTTCGCCCCGGCGACACTGTCGCCATCATTTCCACCTCATGGGGCGGGCCGTATGTATTTCCGCACGTATTCGACATGGGCCTAAAAGTTCTCCGCGACCGTTTTGGCCTGGTCATCAAGGAATACCCGTCAACGCGGATGAGTCCGAAAGAATTAGCGGCCAAGCCACAACTTCGCGCCGCCGACTTTAATTCCGCCTTTGCGGATGGGTCGGTGGCGGCGGTCATTGTCAGTATCGGTGGGGAAGACTCTGCTCGCATTCTGCGCTATCTCGATGCGGATGTGATTCAACGCAATCCAAAAGTTCTCATCGGGTTCTCCGATACAACCACCCAACACTTGTTCTGTCACAATCTTGGCCTCGTGACGTTCTACGGGCCGTCCGTCATGGCGGGATTATCGCAACTGCTGCGATTCCCTCAAGCCGAGGAACACATCCGCAATATTTTGCTCCAACCTACCGGCACGTATCTGTACACGCCGTTTCCGCAATGGACGAGCGGCTACCCGCAGTGGAGCGAACCAAATACCGCTGGCCAAGTCAAGGAGTTGCGACCACACGATGGCTGGCATTGGCTCAATGGCTCGGGCGTGAATTCTGGTCGGTTATTCGGAGGATGTTTCGAAGTTCTCGAGTTCGTTAAGGGGACGAAGCATTGGCCGACCGAACAATTCTGGTCTGACCGCATTTTCTTTGTGGAAACCTCGGAGGACAAACCATCAATTGGTCAGGTGAGGCAGTGGTTATTCAACTACGGAGTCCAGGGTGTGTTCGATCAAATTTCTGGTTTGCTTATCGGCCGAGCCCATGGTTACACAGACGATAAAAAGTCAGAACTGGACGAGATGGTTGTCCACACCGTCGTTGAACAGTTCGGTGCCAGCGAATTGCCAATTGTCAGCAATATGGATTTCGGACATACCGACCCACAGTGGCTTCTTCCACTTGGCGTTAACGCCGAAATTGATTGCGAGCAACGAACTCTCCGACTCCTTGAGCCGGCCGTGGTATAAGCACCGTGGCGATGGTGGTGCCCCCCCTCGGATTCGAACCGAGGACCTGCGGATTAAGAGTCCGT
>JBDTPW010000040.1:0-15515 GCA_039932495.1 Ilumatobacteraceae bacterium | reverse complement strand
CTGGGCACGCTGGAATTTTCAGGGATACGAAGGCAAGGCCACGTACGGCGAATACCACGATGTGGTGCAAACAATGCAGCAGCTCGGCGAAGATCCCAATTTCGGATGCGGTCGCGCGCTGTGGGAGAACAACAGCGAATTGAATAAATATGGCACAACAATGTCGCTGATGTTGTTGCCGTTTTGGACCGATGGATGCATCGGCTCAATGGAAGGACTTTTCTTCGAAGCGGCCGGCACAACTCCTTATCACTTCGTTGCGGCAGCGGCAATGTCAAAGCAAAGTAGTAATCCCGTCCGCGAGTTGCGCTACGACAATAATGATGCGGCCAAAGGTGTTCGATATCTACAGCAACTCGGAGTGAAGTACTTCATGGCCTTCACACCGCAGGCCGTCAATCAAGCGTCGGCCCAGCCAGAACTTACAGAGATTGCCAGGTCTGGCCCATGGGTCATCTACAAAGTTGCGGGTAGCGATGCGCTAGTCGTTCCACTCGAGGTGCAACCGATCGTCGCCAAGACCGAGGGCAGCGACCCACGCGAAAGCTGGCTCGAGGTGGGCATGAGTTGGTTCCAGAATCCGGATGATTGGACGGCGCTTCCTGCAGCAGATGGCCCAAGCGAGTGGCAGCGTGTGAAGGTCGAAGCTGATTTGACGCGACGCGTCGGCGAACCGGGCGATTCCGGCCGACAAATCGATGTCGTGGTTCCTCTAGAGGATGTTCGTACCGTTCCGCTCAGTCCCGTCAATATCACGGACATCAAGATTGGGGAATCGGACGTGAAATTTACCGTCGATCAAATTGGGGTGCCGGTACTCGTGCGCGTCAGTTACTTTCCAAATTGGCACGCCAGCGGAGCCAAAGGTCCCTACAGGGTGGCACCAAACATGATGGTGGTAATTCCGACTAGCACCAATGTTCATTTAACGTATAACCGATCAAAGGTTGACTTTCTCGCGTACCTATTGACATTTCTCGGAATCGGATTGGCGATCAAATATCGACGACGTCAAGTGAGTTTTGCTGACTAGCATCTTAAGTCGTGCCAAATTTGGATGCCATTGTCAAGGCATATGACGTTCGCGGCATCGTTCCAGATCAACTTGATGCGAGTATTGCGCGAGCATTAGGCGTTGCGTTTGCCAAATTTGCGGGTGGAAAAACCATCGCCATTGCTCACGACATGCGTCCAAGTGGCCCGGAATTGGTCGACGCTTTCCAGCGAGGTGTTCTTAGTCAGGGCGTTGATGTAGTCAATCTCGGTCTTGCCAGCAGTGATCTTGTGTACTACGCATCTGGAAAATTGGATGTTCCAGCTGCAATGTTCACCGCTTCTCATAATCCGGCCCAATACAACGGGATCAAAATGTGTTTGCCGGGAGCACGTTCAATAGGTATTGATAACGGTCTTCGAGAAATCAAAGCAATTGCTCAAACCGTGTTGGACGGAGCCGGTCCGGCCCAGTCGGACAAGCCAGGCGCCGTCAGTCATCGCAACATGCTGAGTGAATTCGCCGAACACGTGGTCGGCTTTATTGACCAGTCAAATCTTCGACCTCTACGTATCTTGGCCGATACCGCAAATGGGATGGGCGGTCTAGTAGTTCCGGCAATTTTTGAACACTTGCCAATCTTTGAATTGGAACTCATGTACGGCGAACTAGATGGAACATTTCCCAACCATCCAGCAGATCCGCTGCAGCCGGCCAATCAGCGCGATTTGCAAGCGGGGGTCATCGCCGGCGGATTTGATGTCGGTTTGGCATTCGATGGAGACGCTGACCGTGTATTTCTCGTCGACGAATTGGGCCGCGGAATATCGGGCAGTACGACGACCGCATTGTTGGCCTCGGCCTTTTTGCTCAAAAAGCCAGGCTCGACAATTCTCTACAATTTGATCTGTTCGAAAGCGGTCCCCGAAGTAATTGCCGAAATGGGTGGCATTGGGATTCGAACAAAGAATGGTCACAGCTATATGAAACAGGTGATGGCCGAAACCGGCGCAGTGTTTGCTGGGGAACACTCTGGCCACTATTACTTTGCGGATAACTATCGGGCCGATAGCGGGTTGATTGCGACGATGACCGTGCTCGGTGAAATGTGTCGAACCGGCAAACCACTTAGCGAGTTGAGGATTCCACTCGAGCGATACGCATCTAGTGGAGAGATCAACACGACGGTCGCCGATATTTCAAAGGTCATCGAGCGACTTGCCAGCGACTATTCGAAGTATCCGCAAGATCGATTGGACGGACTTACCGTTGACTGCGGATCATGGTGGTTCAATGTCCGTCCGTCGAACACAGAGCCGCTTTTGCGATTGAACCTTGAGGCCGCGAACAGAGACGAATGTGACAACCATGTTGCCGAATTGCTGTCCGTCATAACGTCGGTATGATCGCGAAGTGACTTTGGACACCCAACTGCTCAGTATTTTGGCGTGCCCAGAAGACAAAGGTCCGCTTTACTACTTTTCCATCGAAGAGTTTCTGTACAACCCAAGGTTGGCCCGCAAGTATCTGGTTCAGGATGGAATTCCGATCATGCTCATCGAAGAATCAGTGACAGTCGATGATGCCGAACAATTGATACTGAAAGGACGAATTGAGACCGAAGGAATTCGGCCAACGTTTGGTGGGAAATCATGAGCACTTCAATATCTGAACGACGCGACTATCGCGTTGCCGATCTATCGCTTGCAACATTTGGGCGTAAAGAAATTCACTTGGCCGAACATGAAATGCCAGGTTTGCGGGCTTTGCGAGCAGAGTACGGAAAATCGAAGCCACTCAAAGGTGCGCGAATTTCGGGCTCGCTGCACATGACCGTTCAAACTGCGGTACTGATCGAAACTCTTACGGAATTAGGCGCCGAAGTCCGATGGGCGAGTTGCAATATTTTCTCTACTCAAGACCATGCAGCCGCGGCTGCAGTGGTCGGACCAACCGGCACCGCAGAAAATCCAAACGGCGTTCCAGTGTTTGCCTGGAAGGGCGAAACGCTTGAAGAATATTGGTGGGCAACCGATCAAATGATGACATGGCCAGACGGCAATGGGCCAAACATGATTCTCGATGACGGTGGCGATGCAACGATGCTGATCCACAAGGGCGTCGAGTTTGAAAAGGCTGGCGAAGTTCCCGATCCAACCACAGCGGCGAATCCCGAATTGGCAATTGTGCTTGGACTGTTGCAGCGTTCGCTCAAATCCGAACCAACTAAATGGACGACATTGGCCAAAGATATCCGTGGGGTTACAGAAGAAACCACGACGGGCGTTAAGCGGCTGTACAGGATGGCCGAACGAAATGAGTTGCTCTTCCCGGCAATAAATGTCAACGACAGTGTGACGAAAAGCAAATTCGACAACCTTTACGGTTGTCGCCATTCGCTAATCGATGCACTCAATCGCGCAACAGACGTGATGATCGGCGGAAAGGTCGCCGTCGTCTGTGGATACGGCGATGTTGGCAAAGGCTGTGCGCAGAGCCTGCGCGGTCAAGGCGCGCGAGTCGTGATTACGGAGATCGATCCCATAAATGCATTGCAGGCAGCGATGGAGGGTTACCAGGTCAACACTCTCGAGGCCATGCTGTCCGTTGCCGATGTGTTTGTCACCGCGACCGGAAATGCGCACATCGTGACGAGCGATCACATGTCGAGGATGAAACACAACGCAATTGTCTGCAACATCGGTCACTTCGACAACGAAATCGACATGGCCGGCCTGGCCCGCAGCGGTGCGTCAAGGGATGAACTAAAACCAGGTACAGATCTGTGGACATTTCCAGATGGCCATTCCATCATCGTGCTCGCCGAAGGTCGCCTAGTGAATCTCGGATGCGCAACCGGTCATCCAAGTTTCGTCATGAGCTGCTCGTTTTCCAATCAGGTCATTGCCCAGATGGAACTATTCACCAATCGGCAAAAATATCCACTAGGTGTTTATGTGTTGCCAAAACACCTCGACGAAAAGGTTGCCAGACTGCATCTTGGAGCGCTTGGCGCAGTGTTGACAAAATTGACAGACGAGCAGGTTGATTACCTAGGGGTGTCGCCAAGCGGCCCGTTCAAGCCGGAGTCGTACCGGTACTAATAAGTCAGACAGTCTGTCGTTCACCCATTTTGAACAGTGGAAGCGTGCGCGCCACAAGCGGCCCGATACAGAGGGCAAACAGGACAGTGCCAACGCCAGCTTGTCCGCCAAGGGCGATGCCAGCGATGAGAACCGAAACTTCCAAGAACGTGCGGGCGCGGCTAATCCTGTAGCCCTTCAAACCAAGACCAAGCATTAGGCCGTCGCGCGGCCCGGGACCAAGACCGGAGCCGATGTATAGACCGGAGGCAATCGAAACGATTCCTATTCCGGCAACCATCAACACGATTCGCAAGGGGATTCCGTGAACCTCCGGAATCAACGGCAAGACAATGTCGACAGTTACGCCGATTTCAATGGCGTTGAGAATTGTGCCAAGTCCGACGGGCTGATCCAGTGGTATCCAGAGCAACATCACGACCAAGCTTGTGAGCACAATGACTGTACCGATCGGAATATTTAGGTGTTCGCTGACGCCCTGATGGAACACATCCCATGGGGCAAGTCCAAATTTGGCCCGAACCAATAGCGAAATTCCAAATCCAAAAAGTACGAGGCCGCCACTACAGCGAACGATTCGTTGAATCGGTCGGTCGAGGAGTGGCGCCGTAAACGAATTTGTCACCCGACCACCGTACCTGTTTGTGAATTCAGGAGCGTTCATGATTTTTCAATCCACGTGTAGTGGTTGTGGAAGGCGAACCCATTCAGTTTGCATTGCCTGTCGCCAAGCGCTGGTCGAATCAATTACCGACCATGTACCGGGGGCGCCTGAATCAGTCGTGTATGCACTTGCGTATAGAGGCCTTGCACGCAAACTCATACTCGGGCTCAAATACCGCAACGAACGCGCCACATCTCGTCTGCTTGCCGCAGTATTGGTTCATCGACTCGACGCAGACTCACTAATGGCAGATGTCGTGACGTGGGCGCCAACGAGCGCTAAGCGTCGACGGCAACGTGGACATGATCAAGCGGAACTAATTGCTCGTGCGCTTGCTCGCCAGATACACAAACCTTGTCGATCATTGCTCGTCAATGAATCAATAGCGACTCAAACGGGTGCGGGTCGTGCGCAACGCCTGTCTGCTCCGCAATTTCGGGGGCGACGATGTCGCCGAGATCACCACGCGCAATATAACCATGTGCTAGTGGTCGATGATGTTGTGACAACTGGCGCAACGCTTCGCGCCGCTGCGCATGCGCTATGTGTGGCAGGTGCAAAACGGGTGAGCACGCTTGCAGTTGCTGCGACTCCCGCTTTGGAGTCCCGCAGATAGCATCAAGGGTCGCATGCAAGTTTTGGATCGTATTCTCCGTGCCGGCGAAGGCAAAAAAGTCAAGGCTCTGGCGGCGCTAGTTCCCGATATCAATGCCTGGTCAGCCGAAATCGGGGCCTTAAGCGACGACGCGTTAAAGGCGAAAACCGCAGAGTTTCGTCAGCGACTAGATCGTGGAGAAACGGTTGATGACTTGCTAGCCGAGGCATTTTCCGTCGTTCGTGAAGCCGCCGATCGCGTCATTGGCCAACGCCACTACGACGTGCAATTGATGGGTGGAGCAGCCCTCCACGCCGGTTGGGTTGCGGAAATGCGCACGGGTGAGGGGAAAACCCTTGCATCCACACTTCCCGCATATCTCAATGCGCTCGGCGGCAATGGTGTCCATGTCATCACCGTCAACGACTATCTCGCTCGACGCGACTCTGAATGGATGGGATCAATTCATCGTTGGTTGGGTCTCAGTGTCGGACTTGTCGTGCCCGGTTCACGTGTGACACCCGCCGAAAAACGAATCGACTATGGCGCCGACATCACGCACGGCACGAACAACGAATTTGGATTCGACTATTTGCGCGACAACATGGCCGCCACCAAGGATGAAAAGGTCCAGCGTGGTCACCATTTTGCAATTGTTGACGAAGTCGACTCAATTCTCATTGACGAGGCACGCACGCCGCTGATTATTTCCGGGAGAATTGCCGACGCCGCAAAGCTGTATTACCAATTCGCCTCCATCGTTCGATCTCTCAAGCGTGATTTAGATTTCGAAGTTGAAGAAGACAAACGAATCGTTGTGCCAACCGAGGCAGGCATCGAAAAAGTCGAACAGCAATTGGGAATCGACAATTTGTACGACGAAATTCAGCAGAACTTCGTCCACCAGTTGCAGGTGGCATTAAAGGCCTCAGTGTTGTACCACCGCGACAAGGACTACATCATCCAGGACGGGGAAGTAAAGATCGTCGACGAGTTCACCGGCCGAATCTTGGAAGGACGCCGCTGGAGCGAGGGAATCCACCAGGCAGTCGAGGCCAAAGAGGGTGTTCGAATCAAGGAAGAAAATCAGACGCTGGCGACGATCACCTTGCAGAACTATTTCCGGATGTACACAAAATTGTCGGGGATGACCGGTACGGCGCAAACGGAAGCAGCCGAACTGATGAATACGTACGGGCTCCAGGTCGTCCCAATTCCAACGAACCGCGAAATGATTCGAGTGGATCAGGCCGATCTCATCTTTAAAACCGAAGGCGCCAAATTCGACGCGGTCATCGAGGACATAGTCGCTCGAAACAAAGTCGGGCAACCAATATTGGTTGGAACTGTGAGCGTCGAAAAAAGCGAACTTCTATCCCGAAAGTTGCAGCAGCACGGTGTTAATCACGAAGTACTAAACGCCAAGCAACACACGCGTGAGGCCGTGATCGTCACTCAGGCCGGTGGACTGGGCAGCGTGACGGTCGCCACCAATATGGCCGGCCGAGGTGTCGACATTGTGCTCGGTGGCAATCCAGAGGGTCTCGCTCGTCAAAAAGTTCTCAGCGAAGGTCACGATCCAGAAACCCTCATCGACGAATACGCGTTGACGGTACCTATCAGCGCAATGTCGAGCGAATCCTTGGCTGCTCGCGCCACCGCCCAGGCTCGTTATGCCGAACTCGTTGAGCAGTTCAATGTTTCATGCCGTGCCGAAGGAGACAAGGTTCGCCAATTGGGCGGTCTGTATGTTCTCGGCACCGAGCGCCACGAAAGTCGACGAATAGATAATCAGTTGCGCGGACGATCCGGACGGCAAGGAGATCCGGGAGAAAGCCGTTTCTATCTAAGCCTTGACGACGAACTCATGCGACTTTTCGCCACCGGTGCATTGTCATGGGTCATGGGGCGGGCGTTACCAGACGATGAAGCGATCGAAGCCAAGATGGTGACAAAGGCGATCGAACGTGCTCAGAGCACCGTTGAGCAGCGAAACGGCGAAATTCGCAAGAACGTTCTCAAGTACGACGAAGTGATGAATGAACAGCGCAAGATCATTTACTTGCGTCGCGATCAAATTCTTGAGGGCCTCGATCTGAAGGCCGCTGCGATGGAATATCTCGCCGAGGCAGTCGACTCGCTCATCGAAAGTCATTGCGTCGCCGAGGCCAACGATGAATGGGACTTGGATGGGCTTGCCCGCGAACTTGTTTCATTTTGGCCAACCTCGATTACCGCAGAGCAACTGGCCGACAGTGCCGACACAGACGAGATGTACGACAAGGTGATGGCCGATGCATCGGCTTATTACGTCACGCGCGAGACGGAACTTGGCGAGACGACAATGCGCGAAGTTGAACGCCAGGTGATGTTGCGAATCATCGACCAAAGATGGCGAGAGCATCTCGAAGAGATGGATTACTTACAGGAAGGCATCAACCTGAGGGCGGTTGGTCAGAAGGACCCACTGACTGAATGGCAGCGAGAAGGATTCGAAATGTTTGGCACCTTGATGAAAGGCATAGCCCAAGATTTCGTCAAGTACGTCATGCATGTTCAGGTCGTGAAAAACGAAGTGGCTCCAACCCGAGTCCAAAACGTGCAGGAGTCGTCGTTCGATTCGCAGGCCGTTGCCAGTTTTGCCGGGTTGGGCGAGGGAGATGCGCCGACACAAGCGCCGACGCCAATCCAGAAGACGATCGTCAAATCGAGCGACGACTGGTCGAAGACTCCGAGAAATGCGCCCTGTCCATGCGGATCGGGCAAGAAATACAAGATGTGTCACGGGCGCTCGAATTAGCGCAACTACCAGTTAACACAATGCGGGACTTTTCCAACGATCTAAACGAAATTCGGCGACGAATTGACGAAGCATTCGTATACCTGAAAATTGATGAAGGTCAGAAGCGAATCAAGGAACTGGAAATCGAGGTTGCCCTCCCGGACCTATGGGATGATCAAAATCATGCCAAGCAGGTAAATACGGAGTACTCGAATCTGAAGTCAGACTTGGACGAATTTGCCTCAATGTCGGCGACTATTGCCGATCTCGAGGTGCTTCATCAGATGGCCCGCGAGATCGACGACGAAGGTCAGGAACCCGATCTTGAGAATGGCATCAGCGCGTCGAGGTCAAAGTTGGATGCGCTCGAATTGCGCAGCTTGTTTACCGGCGTACATGACGAGGTCGACGCAATTCTTCAGATCAATGCAAAGGATGGTGGGGTCGACGCTCAAGACTGGAGCGAAATGCTTCTGCGCATGTACACGCGTTGGGCGGAGAGGAAGAACTTTGTCATCGAAATTGGGGACGTATCTCAAGGAACCGAAGCTGGGATCTTGTCTGCTGATCTCACCATTCGCGGTCGCTACGCCTACGGAATGCTTACGTCGGAACGCGGCACACACCGCTTGGTTCGCATCAGTCCGTTTGACAACCAGGGCCGTAGGCAAACAAGTTTCGCCAATGTCCAGATTTGGCCGATACTCGAAGAGCCAGATGTTGAAATTAATGACAGTGATATCCGCATGGAAGTCTTTCGTGCCTCTGGAGCAGGCGGTCAACACGTAAACAAAACTTCATCAGCGGTGCGACTCATTCACGAACCGACAGGTCTTGTGGCCACTTCGCAACAGGAACGATCGCAATTGCAAAATAGGGAAAGCGCGTTGAAGCGACTGAAGACAATGGTGGCCGCGCGCATCGAAGAGGAGCGAGAGGAACAACTTTCCAAGATTGCTGGCAAGCAAGCACAAGTCGGATGGGGGAGTCAGATTCGCTCGTATGTCATGCAGCCGTATCAGATGGTCAAGGACGTGCGAACTGATGTTGAAACAGGAAATGTCGCGGCGGTGCTTGACGGTGATTTAGATACTTTTATGGAAGGTTATTTGCGGTGGCGACGCGCTAACTCTGAGTAGCCACAAGTTGGCGCCGAAAATTTCGAGCGCATCTCACGTAGACTGTTTCGACTTAAGCCCGAGAGGAGTTTGATGATCCGGCTGGAGAACGTCACAAAGCGATATGGCACCGAAACCGTTGCCGTCCGCGATGCTTCGTTTGATATTCCAAAAGGCGAGTTCGTTTTTCTCGTCGGACCATCCGGTTCTGGCAAATCCACGTTGCTTCGATTGATCAATCGTCAGGAAAAACCCGAACGAGGTGATGTGTGGGTGGCCGGGCGAAACATCAATGACCTTCCCCAATCGAGGGTTCCCTATTTGCGACGGAATATGGGAAACGTCTTCCAGGACTACAAATTGTTGCCCAACAAGACCGTGTTCGAAAACGTTGCCTTCGCCCTAGAAGTGATCGGCAAGCCTCGGCACGTTATCGATCGTCAAGTACCAGTGGTCCTCGACATGGTTGGTCTTGGCGATAAGAAAGACCGATTCCCCAATCAGTTATCCGGCGGTGAGCAACAGCGGGTATCGATTGCCAGAGCTTTCGTTAACCGTCCATTGATCATGTTGGCCGACGAGCCAACGGGAAACCTAGATCCGGCAACGGGCGAGGGAATCATGGCGCTGCTTGATGACATCAATCAAACGGGAGCAACCGTGGTGATGGCTACACATGATCACCGAGTCGTCAACTCGATGCGGCGTCGCGTCATTCAACTTGATCGAGGCGTCATTGTTCGCGATCAAGAGCGCGGGGTTTACGAATAATGATCGCTCGAATTACCTATGCGTTCCGCGAGATGTGGGCAAGTTTTCGTCGAAACCTCACTCTCACTGCGGCGGCGGTTCTGACCTCGGCAATTGCATTGTTGCTCGTCGGGACCACCTTTCTCATTCAACGCGCATTTGAAAACCTATTGGTCCAATGGAGCGGCAACGTAGAGATGATTGTGTTCGTTCGCAGCGACGCGACTCCCGATCAAATCTCCCTCATTGATCAAACGATCAGGTCGTCGCCGACAATAATCGACATAAGCAAACTTCGTTATCTCGATAAGGCGGCGAGTTACGAGGAGGCGAAGCGCATATTTGCCGCCGACCCCGTCACACTCAGCCTGCTTACACCCGAATCGATTCCTTCCCAATTCAAAGTTGTGCCGCTCACCGATGACACAACGCTGGTGAGAAGTTTGAGCGAGCAGTACCGGTCACTTCCTGGGGTCGAGCAGGTCGCGCTTGCCGAAGACGAGTTTCAGGTGATTTCAACGTTGTCAAGGTTCATTCGTATCGTCACGTTGGTGATGTCGCTCGTTTTGCTCGTCGTGGCCGTCGGCCTGATCTGGAACACGATTCGAACGGCCATGTTCGCTCGTCGTCGAGAAATTGAGGTGATGAAACTTGTCGGGGCGACAAATTGGTTCATCAGAGTTCCATTCATGCTGGAGGGTCTATTGCAAGGTTTCATTGGCGGCGCCGTGTCGTGTGGATTTTTGTGGCTGCTCAATAGCGCGTGGACAAACGGAGTCTCTAAATTCACTCCCGGTACTGGCATCAGTTCGCTCGTAGTGCCATCCGACTATCTGAGTGGAGTGATGATTGTGCTCTTGGCGATCGGCTCGCTCGCCGGCGCAGTTGGATCTGCGATAGCAGCCTCTCGCTTCCTCGAAGTTTAGATTTGGTCGTCCGGAGGAACGGAAAATGACTCACTCACAAGTTGCCTACGAGGTGAGCGACAACGTTGCAACGATTACGCTCAATCGACCAGAACAACTCAATGCATTCACTACCGTCATGTTCCGCGAGTTATTGGAGATATTCGACGAGACCGATGCCGATGACAATGTGAGAGCCATCATCTTCACGGGAGTGGGCAGAGCATTTTGCGCCGGCGCAGATCTCTCCAGCGGCGGAGACACTTTCGACTACGGAAAATTGTCAAGTTCGTCGCCAAACAAATTGCGTCGCGACGGCGGCGGAATGCTTTCACTGCGGATATACAACAGTAAGAAGCCGGTCATAGGGGCAATCAACGGAGCGGCGGTTGGCGTGGGCGTCACGATGACATTGCCCATGGACATTCGCATTGCCGCCGACAACGCCAAGTTTGGATTCGTATTTACTCGTCGCGGAATAGTGCCGGAGGCATGTTCGACTTGGTTCCTGCCTCGGATCGTTGGAATCTCCCAAGCCACCGAATGGGTCTTTACCGGCCGACTGTTTGATTCGTCCGAGGCTCTGGCTGGTGGATTGATTCGCAGTGTCCACGATTCATCTCAATTGTTGAACGTTGCCAAACTTCTAGCCAAGGAAATTGTGGACAATACCGCCCCCGTATCCGTTGCCCTATCTCGGCAGATGATGTGGCGGATGCTTGGGGCACGACATCCGATGGAAGCGCACAGGGTGGAGACGCGAGCGATGCACATTCGAGGCCAAGCAGAAGATGCGCGCGAAGGCGTGACCAGTTTCCTTGAAAAACGCCGAGCCGAGTTTGGTATGACAGTGTCGAATGACTTTCCGGATGTGTTTACCGATTGGGATGAGCCAGAATTTTCGTGACGACACTCTACGAAACTGTTGGCGGCGATCAATTCTTTGAACGACTGGTCGATCGTTTCTACGAGGGAGTTGCCAGCGACGAAGTGCTGCTGTCGTTGTATCCGGAACCGAACGATCTCTCGAGTGCGCGCAAAAGGTTGACGCTATTTCTCATCCAATACTGGGGTGGTCCGACGACATATAGCGATGAACGTGGACATCCCCGACTGCGGCAGCGACACTTTCCGTTCGCCATCGGCGAGCGCGAAAAGGATCACTGGCTGGCTCATATGAATGAGGCGATTGACGAAATTTCGCCAAATGAAGAGATTCGATTACAACTCCGTGAGTATGTGCTGAACGCCGCGACCCACCTCGTCAATCAACCACCGAGCGCATAGCAAGCCACCGCCGCCGCAGCAGCAACGTTGAGCGAGTCGATGCCGTGGGTCATCGGAATAGTCACATGTAAGGAACATTGGGCAAGGGTCGCCTCGCTCAGCCCAGTTCGCTCCGCGCCGAGCACAAGCGCGCGGCGGCCCAGTTGATCGACCTGAACGATGGATATGTTGAGCGCGCTCGGTGCCGGTGTGAGTCCAATCGTGGTCACTCCGCAGGCTCGAAGTTTGGCAATAGTTGGAGCAATTTCGTCGACGCGGGCAAAACGGAACTTCAACGCCGTTCCCATTGACACACGCAGGGCTCTTCGGGAGAGGGGATCGGCAGACGTCGAATCCAACAACATCCCGTCCCAGCCAAGTGCCACCGCGGTGCGCACGATGGCCCCGACATTGCTTGGATTGTCGATGCAATCAAGGACAAGCAATCGCTCTCCGGTTGCGATCAACTCCTTTGGATGCAATGCGAGCGGTCTATGAAACAGGCCGATGACGTCGAGTGGGACTCCCAGTCCGGTCACCTCGCGTCGAATATCGACCGACGCGACGAATAAGTTACCGCCACCTTGTTCAACCTGGGCACCCAATAAGTCCGCCCGTTTCGGATCGCACAGAACCGTGACCGGAACACATCCGGCTTCGAGGGCGCGTTGAACAACTAGATCTCCCTCTGCAATGAATAGTCCGTCGTTTTGCGCAGCCTTGCGTTGGGCGATTGTTGTGAGTTGTCGTTCGCGCCAGCGAAATGAGTCAAGGCGGTAATCGTCGGCAGCAAGAATCTCAATCACGAATACTCAGTCAGGGTCTAAAACGGCTAGTACTAATACAGCCAGGGGAATGATTCCCATTTCGGTTCGCGTTTTTCCAGGAATGCGTTACGACCTTCCTCTGCCTCATCCGTCATATAGGCAAGACGTGTCGCCTCTCCGGCAAAAATTTGCTGCCCGACTAGTCCGTCATCGATGAGATTGAACGAATATTTCAACATCCGCTGCGCCGTCGGACTCTTTGAATTGATTTCTTTTGCCCATTGAAGAGCGGTTTGCTCGAGTTCGGCATGAAGCACGACGGCATTGACCATGCCCATTCGATGCGCGTCTTCAGCCGAATATTCACGCCCAAGAAAAAAGATTTCCCTGGCAAATTTCTGACCAACCTGTCGGGCCAAATATGCCGAACCAAATCCGCCATCGAAACTCGCCACATCGGCGTCGGTCTGCTTGAACCGTGCGTGTTCCTTGCTTGCCAATGTGAGATCGGAAACGACATGAAGACTATGACCGCCGCCGGCCGCCCATCCCGAAACCGCGCATATGACAATCTTTGGCATGAATCGGATCAGGCGCTGCACCTCGAGAATGTGTAAGCGTCCGGTTCTTCCGGGGTTGATGCTTTCAGCGGTCTCGCCTTGCGCATACTTGTAGCCGTCGCGACCGCGAATGCGCTGATCACCACCACTGCAAAATGCCCACACGCCGTCCTTTGGTGATGGCCCATTTCCAGTCAGGATGACGCAGCCGACATCGGTTTGTTGGCGTGCATGATCGAGTGCACTGAATAGTTCATCGACGGTTGCTGGGCGAAAGGCATTGCGCACTTCCGGCCGGTTGAATGCAACCCGAACCGTGCCATGCGCCTTTGCCCGATGATACGTAATGTCCTTGAAATCGAATCCCTCGACCTGATTCCACGACTTCGAGTCAAAGATCTCAGAGATGTTGCTGGTCATGCCCATCGTTCCATTGTCGCAGGGCTTAGCCCTGAACGAAACATCACGATTGAAGCATGTTTGCTCTGTGCGCATATGGAGGAAATTCCTCAACAAAACGCGTCGCCCATTCACTGGTTGACGAATCGGACTGTCTCTTGGTTTGGGGAGCTGGAACCTCATCCAGTTTGACCCCGATGTATTCCATGACGAGACGAACGGTTGAGTCCATCTCGCTCGTCAATTGCTCATAACTGATGTGGAGGGGCCGAATGTTGTGTTGCTCGAAGTACATTTGCCAACTCTCGTTTTCTGCGGAGATTCGCCTCAACGCTTCGACAATTGCTGGGCCGTCGTAGACCGGCTCTCGTTTGACTTCCATATTGCTGTTCCATGAACTGCTTTGAGCTGCGCGAACAAACGAAATTGCCTGTCGAATTTCATCTTGTCTGCTGATGCGCACCCACTTGATCGGAACGTCCCAGAAGTCGACCGTCAGACCGAGGTCGAGCATGTGTCGTTCATATTGGTTCCAGTGCATTTTGAGGCCGAAGACTCCGTTGCTTGTCGTATTGACTCGGGCGACGGTCTCCAGATATTGCCGATACGACGATGGCTCGAACCACGAAATGTTGCGCCAGGCAAATCTTCCGGTTCGCGTTCGTAACCAACCAATGGGACGGTACGCCCGACGCAATTTCGGCACACCGAATCGTTGGCGAAACCTAGAAAAATTGTGTGTTTGAATGTTCAGATACTCGACGGGAGTCCCGGCCAACCCTGTTCGCCGAAGCAGTGAGCACAGCAACGTTGATCCAGTTCTCTCCACAGAAGCGATGACCAGCAGGTGTTTGGTTTCCGCGCGGCTCGCATGATCGTTTGCGGAGCCGTTAGTCATGGGCAAAGTCTCGCATCTCGACTGGTACGGTAACTACGACATTATGACGACGCTATGACCGGCCAGTTGCGATGTGGATTCATTGGACTGGGTCATATTGGCAAACACCTGGCTGCAAGCCTCCTTCGCGGTGGCTTTGCCGTGTCGGTTCATGACCAAGACAAGAGTGCCGCCGATCCGCTCATCGGTCTGGGTGCCACTTGGGCGGCAACAATTGGCGAAGTCTGCTCCAATTCGGACACTGTGTTCACATGTTTGCCGACGCCGGAGGCCATTGCTGCGGTCGTCGATGGAGCAAACGGAGTTTTAGCCGCGCTCGCTGATCGCGGCGTCCCAGGTACGTGGGTGGACATGAGCACAAACGACCAAAGCGAGACGTTGAGGCTCGGAGAAATCGCCAAACGCAAAGGTGTCAATGTCCTGGAGGCGCCGGTTACCGGTGGTGTGCACAAGGCCGCCAAAGGAGAAATCACTGTGCTCGTCGGAGGCGACGAAACCGTTTACCAATCTCATGTCGCCGCGTTCGAGGCAATGGGATCACCGGTTCTTTACATCGGACCGTTGGGGAGCGCGGCGGTGATAAAGGTGATTACAAATATGCTCGCATTCGTTCACCTTGTGGCAGTTGGCGAGGCGTTGATGCTGGCCAAGCGCGGAGGCATCGAATTGGCGACGGCGTTCGATAATCTGAAGCCCGACGTGGTGGTGACCGT
>JBDTPW010000039.1:0-3301 GCA_039932495.1 Ilumatobacteraceae bacterium | reverse complement strand
CCGACGCTGATGAGCATGACCAAAGGGATAATCCACCAACGCCGTATCAAGGCGTCGCGCACCGAGCGCAGATCGATCTCCGGCAAAGTTGACTCGCTGTTGAGCATGAGCATAAAGCCTACTGTCGGACAATTCTCCAGGGTGATGCGTGTATCGGAATGCTTATTCGTGTCACGATGGAAGCGATGCCTGGGCAGATTGACGACCTACAGCGCGTACTCGGATATGTCGACGCGGTAGATGATCGGACCGGCAGTTCCGAATTGGGTGACGACTTGTTCACCGTTCCATTTTGGAATCCGAGATTCTGCCAAGCGATTATTCGCGCAGCGGAAGCGGTCGGAAGTTTCGAATCTCACGACGGCGACCCGGTACCTGGGCACGAGGTCTCATTGGCCGTCATCAGCCCACGACTTTTCGAGGCGGTGCAACACGACATTGGTATACGTGTGTGGCCACAACTTCGTGAGCGTTGGCCGCTTATCGACTATCACGGAATCAACGATGCATTCGTCATCAAATACAAGGCAGGCGAGCAGGAAGAACTGCGACTGCATCATGATGTCGCGCAGGTATCCGCGAGCGTGAAGCTCAACGACGATTACGAAGGAGCCGAACTCGAGTTTCAACGACAGAACGTAACCAATTCCTCTGTACCCGTCGGTACACTATTGGCGTGGCCGAGTTTGGTAACTCACCCGCATAGAAGCACCCCGATCACAAAAGGTGTGAAATATAGTCTCACCATTTGGTGTGAATTGCCCCTTGATACTCACTGAACATGTTTCAACTCTCCCGTCGTCGATACGCAATTGCCCTTGGAGCAACACTGCTAGCCGGGTGTGGACAGGTCTCCCAGGCGCTACCCGTATCCACTATTAATACGTCCGCACCGCCAATTGCGACTACAACATCCACTGTTGTGGAAGTTGGAATCTCTGCGGTCAATCAACGAAGCGGTTTAAGCACCAAGGCTGCGCAACAGAAACTCATCGATCTTGGTTTCTGGTTGCTCAACGTAGACGGCAACTATGACACCACGACTCGACAGGCGGTGATGGCCTTCCAGAAGTACTACAGACTGCATCCAACCGGAAGTATCAACACCGCCACCGCATGGCTTTTGGATCGCCAGAAAATTCGCCCCCATGCACAATCAACAAGCGGAAGCCAGGCCGAAGTGGACAAGTCGAGGCAGTTGGTGTTTCTTGTTCACGACGGCCAAACCGTTTTCATCCTCAACGCATCAACCGGCGATGATCGCAAGTACACCGAACCAGATGGGAACACGCCTGGGGTGATGATTTCCGGAACGGCGATTACGCCGGAAGGAAAGTTCAGGATCAATCGAGAACGACCTGAAGGCTGGTGGATCGGCGACCTCGGTCAAATTTACCGACCAAAATATTTCTCGGGCGGAATCGCTATACATGGTTCGTACATCGTTCCGGCGTACCCGTCATCCCATGGATGCGTCCGCGTCAGCACAGCGGCGATGGACATGATCTGGGATCTCGATTTGTTGCCGCGGAGTACGCGGGTGTGGGTATACGCGTAACGCGACGAACTAATCCGGTCGATGAATGACGGTGCGAACACGAAGGTGGCGATCCTCAGAATTAAGACAGCGACCATCCTTCAGACTGAACCGCCATCCGTGCAAGGTGCAAACAAGTTGATCGCCGTGAATCTCACCAAAGATCGATAGATCCGCCTGGCGATGAGGGCAATGTCTCTGCATGACATAATCACCAAGCTCAATCTCCTCAAGATCCTCGGGTTGGGGCAATGATCGGCGAACGGCCTCTTCCTCTGCTCGGCGCATTCGTTCAACTGACAAACTTTTGAAGAAGTTGTACAGATACTCGTTGAACTCGCCTTCCCGCCATGCACTGAAACGACATGAGAGGAACAGAGAGTTCGACCAATCAACGGTGCGAGCCAAAACAACGGCTTCAACCAATGGACGCTGAATGGTGAATCGGAATCTAAATTGCTGACCTCTAAATTCTTCAACAGTCCCGTTGACAAAGTCGATGTAGATTTTGAGATCGCCGACATCAAGAACACAACCGCTATCGATCATGCCTCTCAGCGTGGGCGCCATGGCCAATAAGGGTTGCCACCATGATTGCAACGTGGTGACGAGATCGGTTTTGGCGGTTGGCCACGACGCTTTGTGTGCGGTGAGCCATGGTGCCCAGTCGGTTTGGTAGGCGCGCAAGTATGCGGCCTTGTCGTCGAAAGGTTGAAGAACTAGTTCGTCGCTAGTCGGGTGAACCACGTGAATTGAATCGGGTTCAATTTCGATCGTTGAACCAGGAATAGTTGAAACTCCCGAGTCGTTGCCTGCTTTTCGTAACCGACGAATGAATTCCGTTTGATCAGGGAAAATCGACAGTTCGTTTCCCGTGATCATGTTCAATCCAAAAAGTTCGTCGTCAAGAAAACATGGTGGGCCGGCCGACGGAACCACAACTCGAGCACCAATTGCCGACACATAGTGAAGAGCACGGCTGAACTGACTCTCAACTTTGGCTCGAGCGAGAACCATGAGTTGATCAAGCGGTTCCTCGTACACCATCGGATACCAAATTGCCCCGCTGAATTGCAACCAGTGCATGTCGACCGGTCCGTGCGACCGCAGTGCCGCTATGTCGTGCGGACGACAATCATTCTGGTTAACGAGTCGAGATTCCCCATCGCTGATAACGATTGCCGAGTCGCCGCCCGGACCGTCGGTGATAGATGATTCGACATGGATTGCAATTCGCAGTCCACTATCTAATTCAATTTCCTCACCATCGCGGGTGCGTATGAAGTTAGTGAACCCAAGTTGGCCGAGTTGGCGTTCCAACTCGCGAGTAGCGAAATCGGGCAGAAGCACGGGCGTCGACTTGGCAATGTGACGGGCCAGCCATGTTTCGTCCAGATGATCGGCGTGCTGATGGGAGATATATAGGTATGACGGACGCTCCAATTCGGCGAGCAATTCACCATTCAGTTGGTCGTTGCGCGGAAACGGAAACCATGAGC
The DNA here is from genome assembly GCA_039932495.1 of Ilumatobacteraceae bacterium. GTDB lineage: Bacteria > Actinomycetota > Acidimicrobiia > Acidimicrobiales > Ilumatobacteraceae > UBA3006. Next base: position 265 of record JBDTPW010000039.1, on the reverse strand, counting down.
CAAAAAATGCCGGCTCGAACCACGGATCGCAGACAATGCTCGCTTGGCGCGTGCGCACCAAAATTCCCGCGTGACCGAGCGAGGTTGCCCTCATCGGTTATTAGGCAACTGGTGGATCGGTAAATTGCTGACCGGATCGCGAAACGTGCTCGGTCCACTCTGATCCGCTCCAATACCGCAGTTCGTATCGACTGGAGGGATCGGCATACCAACCAGAAGGAACCGCTGGTGTTCCAACCGCGCCCACGGTTTCGGCTGCGGTCGT
>JBDTPW010000038.1:0-6225 GCA_039932495.1 Ilumatobacteraceae bacterium | reverse complement strand
TGTTTTGTGACCATGTCGCAGAGTCGGAATCGGTGCATGAGTACTGACCGTTCAGAAGCGGAATTGCATCGCTGGCCGGAACATATACCCAGTTCACATTTTGTGCTCCTCCTTGTCCGGAAGTTCCCTGAGCCTGTGTCGGGCCGACCATTTCTTCGGTGCCGCGAAGCCCCACTTTTCCTGGCGGGGCACCCTTTCCGTCATTCCAATGGTAGGTAGAGATACTCGCCAAACAGTAAGGCTTGCCGCCGGTGGAAAATGTTGGGGGAGTACCTCCGCCACCGCTGACGAGGAACACATTTGAACTGTCAAACAATTGGAACTGATCCCCAACACAGCTGTACCCGGTCGCAGCAGCCGTTGTCGCTTGCGGCAATACTGGCAACACCTCGGCCAAAGTTGAACTAGGTAGCGCCACCGAATCCACGACGGTGACAGGAACAGGTGACGCCGACTTGTCGTTTGATCGCAATGCGAAAAACCCAACGCCGAGAATTGCCAGACCAACCGCACTAAAAATGACGAGTCGTGATTTGGGCGGACTATTTGTCGTCGATATGGGCGTTTCAAAATTGTGAACGTCGTCAATTGTCAATGGGCGGAATGGCAACGACCCAGCTCTCAGCTCTTCCGGCAGTGCGTCGGCGCCAGTGAGTGGCGGAAGCTGAGCATTGGGTGATGCTTTCTCGGCCTGCTCTAAACGGTAGACCTCGGCATTAATTGCGGAGTGGACCTGACTAGCGTCACGAACCGAACCCTCAAGTTCTGTTAGTCGTGACTCCCAGTTCTCATCTCGATCCTTCAATCGAATTGCGTGGTGGTCGAGGAGGTCTGTCTCAAAGTCGTTCCAATCTTGAAATGCACCATCCAGCTCATTCCGTAGCCGATTCAGATGCGCGGCAGGGTCGCTCACCGATCAAACCGAACGGAATTACCTCGCACGACATCCCCCTATGTCATCGCAACGGTAATTTGCTTTCAAATCTAAATCAAGACCAAATTATCTAACTGGATTATTACGGGTTTCGACCAAGCATCGTCAGTAGCTCGTGTTGTGGATTTTTCTCGCCGAGCGCCGAGGTTCCGCCATCGCCAAACATCCCGCTGCCGGCGAACATTTCGGCTTGCGGTTTCACAACTTCCAAACATGCGGCGACCAGGATTGGGTCAAGCTCGGTTGATTGCCCGGTCGCCTTGGCCAGATCCCAACCGTGGATGAACACGTCGATGAAGCGGTGACCGCAATACATCGCACCCGGAACTGGTCCATACGAGACGGCACAGGGAGCAGACATAGCGCCACTGCGTTCGAATACGTTGGCGGCCACGGCGGCCGAGTCGTCATAAGCGCGGAGCGGATCGGTGCCCAAGACATCGCCATCGAGTCGATCGCCAACGCTTGCAATCGTTGCACCATTTGCCAATTCGGCGGCCCACCAGTTGCCGGCGATCAGGTGGTTGGCAAGTTCACTTACGTCCCATTCAGCGCACGGGGTCGACGCATGCCACTGGTCCGATTTTATTCCGGCGATCACAGTTCGCGTTGCGGCAAGTGCTTGCCGATGCATTTGGGCTAGATCAAGATCGGACATGTCGTACTCCTTTGGCCGTAATTCACTTTTTCTTAGCAAACCGATCGGTTAGTCCTTCTCCTTTGAGAATTAACCTAGTCGATTTCTCAATCCTTGACTCCCTAGTTTTCGTCTGTTTGGCTGTCGAAAAATAGAAATTATATTCCCGTTGCCGTCCCGGAGTGAGGGCATTAAATGCGGTTTTGAGGGCAGGATTTTTGGCAAACTTTTTTTGTAGCTCATCTACAATCACCAGTTTTGTTTTCTTCTTTGGTGCAACTTTCAGGCCGGACTTTTCTACCTCGATGGCCTGAAGAACGTATTTCTTCAATTTTGGTTTCAACTTGTCTATTTCTCCCGCGCCGGTGAAGCGAATCTGGCGCCCCACGCGCGTGTTCACTCCAGTCTTTTCAAGAATGCCGTCGGGGTCCTTCATCAACACGCCCTTGAAAAACAGAAGGGCAATGTATTTTGAGAAACCTTGGATGATGACAACGTTGCATCCCTGAAAGGCATAACACGGTTTGTCCCATTTCAGTTCTTCGGTCAACCCACATCCGAGAACGATTTGTCTCAATTGCTTAGTTTCGTCACGCCAGATTTTTGCCCTGGCAATGTATGCGTCGACTTTGGGATTTGTTTTAATCATGTTTTGATTCGCCTCCATTGGGGCACCGGTCGGCCAGCGTTGCCGACACCCGATGGCGCGCCGTTCGCGTCGGTTCTCCAGTAGGAATATGTGGGCAATTGCGGCCAACCGGCTGGCGAGTCTTCCCACGATTCCCGTCGCCCATAGGCAGTCATGTCAAGGAGTGCAAACGTGGGGCTCATCGGTTCGTCGCCCCGGCTCGTGTTCCAATACGTCAAATAGATTTTGCCTTCCCACCGCAGGTAGCACGAGATCCGTCCTGCCTCTCCAACGATGTCGTCGTCGAGGTGGGCGATGGAATACCACGGCGTTGTGTAGCCCATGAAATCACGGAATGCCGCTAACTCGTCGTACGGTCCGTCGCCGAGGATGGCAAACGTAATTCCGATGGCGTTGAGGTAGGCGGCAGCGTCCGCATCTTGCATCGGCCATGAAATTCGTGTGCAGCCTTCGCACTGCTTCTCCCAGGGCTCACCATCGTGGAACATGTGGCTGTATACGATCAGTTCGTCGCGTCCTTCGAAGACGTCGCCGAACGGGATCGGGCCATTGGGACCGATCACAGTGGTGTCGGGCGGCACTTCGGTCATTGGGAGTCGGCGTCGGGCCGCGGCGATCGCGTCGCCCTCGCGAGTGTGTGCTTTCTCGCGAACGCGCAGTTCACTGAGCTGTCGCTCAAAGTCGTCGTGGTCTGTTACGCGTGGAGCCGGCGTTGTCATGTCTTCTTCCCCTTTGCTTTATTTACTTTTGCTTTGGTTCTCAAGATTTGCTTAATCGCTGCAACGGGAACTTTTTGGTCGAACTTGATTTGCATTGTTCCTTTAAAAATTGTGTAGCCCTTTTGTTCTAGCATCTTGCGTTCTTCATCTTGCAGTACGCCCGGTCCGAAGCCAAAACTAACGTGGTTTTTGTAGGCGGCAAATCCAACAAGTTGGCCGTGATACTTGTAGAACGGCACGCCGTAGCTGATCCCTTCCTCGAATTTTGGAATAGCGGATTTAATTACTTGTCGGACTTCACGGAGAGTGGAGCGCGCTTCCTTTGCTGAATTGGCGATGTAAGCATCAACGTCTGCTGGCTTTGATTTGCTCACGCTCATGTTTTCGCCAAACTTCTGTCAAAGCTCCATGTCTGGGCGACCGTCGATTCGGTAGGAGTACTCAATGCCTCCGGGAGCGCGGTGCGGTGGCCGAATCGGGTTGACGGCCTCGAGCTTCAGGTGTCGACGCGGGCCAGACCATGGGGCCGGGGGCGCGACGGTTTCATCGGTCAGTCGGTAGGCCAAAGTCTCGTAGTTGACTCGCCAGCCCTTGAAGTGAGGCCAGGCTTGTTCCGCGGTGAGTTCTGTTTCAAATCCGGCTTCTTGAAGCAGGCCAACGGCGTGTTCGAACTGGGCGAAGGTCAGAGAAATGTCGGCGTCTGGGAGCGGATCGGAGTCGAATTCCCAGTCGAGGGATGTCGCTATTCGACGAAATGCGGTGAATCCCATTCGCAGGCATAGCCGTGCTTCCGATGGCGCCGTCTCGGGATTGAGCGACAGGTGCAAAGCAGCGGCATCGAGCACCGCAAGCAGCGAGAGCACCCACGAATACCATGGCTCGGGCGACCGGAAGAGCACCAAGACTGGATAGGTGGTGTGGCTTTCGCTGACTTCCGCTGACCACTTCTCCCACTCGTCATAAAGTTCGGGGAGCGTGTCGGTGATTCCCGCTAGGCGATGGCGCACGAGCAACTCTGGACCCCAAGCGGGGACGCCTGCGCGACTTTCGAGCATTGTAACGAGAGTCTCGCGCCGGCTGTAAGCAGAATAGATCGCTGGCAAGTACGCAATTTGTAGCGCAATCACGATTGCACCCGTAGCCGCCGCGATGATTGTCACGGTTGAACTTTCGCCGCCAACTGCTGGAGTAGCGAAGCCGACTGTAAGTAATCCAGATCCTGACAACTCCATCGCATGAGTGAACGACTCTGTAAATGGCCACTGCATTAAGGCGAAGCCGAAGAAAAAGCAAGTAAGCCAGATTCCAAGTTGAAGGATCAGAACAACTGGGCCGACCGGCGCCAACCTTCCGTCGATCGTTTCGTAGCGCGACGAGTGGGAGCCAATTCTTACGAACACGGCGAGGGTCACCCGGTTTATGACCATCGACAATCTCTGTGGTGCGGCCCGAGCTCTCGGCAGCACAAGCGTAAAGATGACGCCGATCGCGGTGAGAACGACAAGTGCGACGCCGACTGCGAATCCGATCCACCGAATCACGTCAACTCCATTTGCAAAACTGTACTTGTCAACTCTTCAGTGGAGCTGGGGGGAATCGAACCCCCGTCCATCAGCCGTTGAGCGCCCGTGATACGACCATTCCCAACATCGGCGCTACGCAGCACCACCGGCGGGTCGGCTAGTTGTTACCGAAGTAACAACTCGCGGCACGTCTTTGCATGCGGTCATCGGTCTTTCCCAACGTCAACAGTCTTTCCTGTCGTCATTCCCCGCTTCTGTTGCCGGGCTGCGGTGAATTGGCCCCGTGCGACCTTGCGGCTCACGGTTGCTCTCTACAACCTAATTACTTAGGCGGCGAGAGCGAACTGCTTGTTGGCAGTTATATTTGTGCCCTGTTTTACGAGTCTGAGCAACTCGGGTCGCACGCTCGAACAGCGACACTGACGTCGATACCTGTCAGCCCCGTGAACTTACGTAACAGCGTAAGTCTACGGCACAGGAGTACGAATGTCTACGGAAATTAATTTATGCAGGCATCCGTTTTCGTTGACGACCTTGGGCACGACGAATTTCAATTTGCGATTCTTTTTCGGCGATTGCTTGACGACGATCTTCCTTTTGACGGCCTTTGGCCAATCCAAGTTCCACTTTCACACGACCTTTTCGAAAGTGAAGCGAAAGTGCAACCAATGTGAGTCGTTCTTTGGCCACCCGCTCTTGGAGACGACGAATTTGCTCGGTGTGGAGGAGGAGTTTACGTGGGCGCAGCGGATCATGTGCGCCCGCGCCAACTGCAAACGAATATGGCGCAATATGCACACCCTCTAGCCACATTTCACCCCGCACGATGTGGGCATATGCGTCGGCAATCTGTACCTGGCCGGCACGCAGACTCTTGACCTCGCTTCCGAGCAGCACAATGCCGGCCTCGACCACATCCAAAATGGAATAGGCGTGCCGTGCTTTGCGATTACTCGCAATGAGCTGTGAGCCCGAAGGGTCGGATTTCTTGTTCATAGTGCGCAATCAGCGTACCGCTAGCCTGAAAAACCCATGACGAGTGAGCAGCCACCTTCGCTCAATATTTCTGAAACTGTGCTCCAACAAATCGGTGCTCATGCGATTTCGTGCTATCCGGAAGAGGCGTGCGGACTTTTGGTCGGTACCAGCGCAACCAACACCGTGCTTGAGTTTCATTCGTGCGTAAATGTCGCCCGATCCGCACGGGTGTACACGCTGGACCCATTGCAACACTTGCGCATCGAACGCGAAGCCGAAAGTCGCGGACTCGAAGTCATCGGGGTAATGCACAGTCACACTCACACCGAGGCGTATCCGAGTTCGACCGACGTCGCCCAGGCTCCAGACCCGGCATGGCACTACATGATCGTCACCTTGATGCGGGGAGTCGCGGAACCGCGCAGTTTTCGGATTGTGGACGGACACATCAGCGAAGCGGTGGTGATGTCGGTATAGCCAAGTGGGCGGTGAATCTATACAATTATGACCGATATAGTCAACAATCAGTCGGTCGTTCCCGGAGTCAATACAAATGGTGCCTCTCGAAAGTGTGTTTGAACTAATTGGCAACACGCCGCTGGTGGATGTCGGCAATCTGTCACCAAATCCGCGCGTGAAATTAATGGCCAAGATGGAAAACCAAAATCCCTTTGGTTCGGTTAAAGATCGAATTGCAAAATCGATGATTGAGCAGGCCATCAAGGAAGGCGCCCTTGTTCCGGGTCAACGGATCATCGAACCGTCATCGGGAAACACTGGCATTT
>JBDTPW010000037.1:0-2682 GCA_039932495.1 Ilumatobacteraceae bacterium | reverse complement strand
GCCCAAAAATGAGAATTCCGGCTACAGCGACAAGCGCCCAGATAGACCATCTCGGCATCGATGGACGCGTCTCACCCGCTCCTGCTCCAGCTTTGGCCGGACCGCGCTTCAGCGACTTGCGTGCAGGTCGCTTGGGTGCCGGGGGCGGTGGCGGGGGAGGCAATTTGGACACGTCAACATTCTACGGTGCGTTCGCCTACTGTGCGCCGCAGAATTTGGGCGGGGAATCCACCGTTGCAAATGTGTGGCTGATTAGCGTGGACTGCGTGGCCAGACAATGTTGTAAAAGTTCATGCAGCGAATTATCAACGATCACGCTCACATTTCAATACAGTCGGGCGCTTGCTTGGATCGATGATTTGACTTACGAGCGAGATCCGCATTCGTACGACCTGTGCGAGCGTCACGGTCAGCGAATGACCGTACCGACCGGCTGGCGTCTAGAAGATCGCCGTCATCGATTCAGAGTGGTCGTGCCCAACCGACTTGCCGGATGAACAATTCGCCGTGGGGTCCACCCAACGGCCCTGAATCTTCAAATTCCGGATCATCAGATTCCAATAATCCGCTCGCTGAGTGTGGATTTGGGTTCATATTTCTCGCCTGGCTAAGCGCCTATCTTCTGGCGACGCTTTTCGCCGTCGCTTTCCAACTACTGGCTGACTCGAACGACCTAACGGGTGACAACGCGCCAACCTGGGCATTTGCAGTCACCGCACTTGCCCTGTGGGTTCCCAATGTGGCGATGTTGGTGTTCGTTTCCCATCGACGTGGTACCGGAAATGTGCGCCGCGACTTCTCATTCTCTTTCCAACGGCGAGACCTGCTCGGTATTCCAATTGGAATTTTCAGTCAACTTCTGCTTGTTGGGGCAGTGACGTGGCCTTTCAGGCAAATTTTTCCAGACTCCTATTCCAATGACAGCATTGACAAGCGGGCAAATGATCTAGTAGATGCCGCTCACGGATATTGGGTCATTTTGCTTGCACTCATTGTCGTGGTTGGTGCGCCACTGATTGAGGAACTTGTATTTAGAGGATTCATTCAAGGTGGCTTGCAAAGTCAATTTCGTCAAACCACTGCATTGCTCATTACGGCATCTTGGTTCACGGTCGTTCACGCCAATCCAATCGAATTCCCTGGACTATTTGCGTTCGGAATCGTGTTGGGATTGTGTTTCATGAAGACTCGTCGCTTGGGAATGTCTGTGTGGGCACACGTTGCTTTCAATGCCACGGCCCTTTTTCTCGTTATAATTCAATGAATTAAGTTCACCGTCGAATGATGTAAAGATGGAACCCGGCATGACAACTGACGTGAAGTACGAACAAGACGTGCCGGACCTTGACGTCTCTAATGACAGAGTCGCGTTGTATACCAAAATTACGTCGATTGTGATCGTCGCTGGGGCGACACTATTTCTGCTCAAAACCCTCCACCTAGGGCTCATTTTGCGGAACAACACGCCAACGGGTGGCGATATGGGCGCCCACGTTTGGGGCCCCGCATTTTTGCGCGATCATCTGCTTTCCAGTTGGAAACTCACGGGTTGGAGCATGGATTGGTACGCGGGATTTCCTGTTTACCGGTTTTACATGGTCGTGCCGGCGATCTTGATTCTTCTTGTTGACCTCATCGTTCCGTACGGAGTCGCAATCAAGATCGTTGCCGTCATTGGCATCTTGACGCTTCCATTTGCCACATGGCTGTTTGGTCGTCTCGCACGGTTCGCCTTCCCAATACCCGAACTGTTGGCGATTGCCGCAACGGTGTTTCTCTACGACGAAAGTTTCACTATCTATGGCGGCAACATTGCTTCGACGATGGCGGGTGAGTTTTCATTTTCCATCGCGCTAACGCTGGCGATGATCGGATTTGGACTCTTTGCCCACGGAATGCATACCGGTGAGCGGCGAATTCTCACCGCCGTTGTCATCGCCTTAGCCGCGCTGTGCCACGGCGTCGTTCTCATCTTTGTATTCATAGGTGTTGCATTGATGTTGCTCCTATGGAGAGACGAACTGCGTCTCAAGTGGGGCCTGTGGGTGATGGGTATCGCAGCACTTCTCTCCTCGTTCTGGGTCATCCCATTCATTACCGGTCACGCATACATGACCGATATGAAATACGAACCGCGTCCAAGCGGTGCAAACGACTCATTCTGGAAGATGTTCTTTCCGCTTCCAGCGTTTTGGAATATTTCGATCATGCTTTTTGCACTCGTTGGCTTTGCAGTGTGTATCTACCGACGCCAAAAGGTTGGGATATGGCTCGGGATATTCGGAATTGTGCTTGCAATCTTCGTCTTCATTTCCCGCGACGGTTTGCCAATCATTGGGCTGCTGTGGAACCCAAGAGTCCTCCCATTTTTCTATCTAGTTCGATACATGCTGATGATGATTGGCATCTATGAAGTAGTTGCCGGCGTTGCCAGATTTGTCGCACTCGAAGAGATGGCGCGTTCCACAATGTCACGAACCGAAGAACTTGTGGTCGTATCTGCGCCTTCGCCGATTCGTTCTCGACCATTCTTTAATATTGCAATGGCCGGTGGAATGGCGGTTCTAGTGACGTTTATTCTCGCCTTTCACTTCCAGGAACTTCCGTTTGGCAAGGTCGTAACAAATTCGAACAATGTAGCGATGTATCAGTGGGGACCGCTGAAAACGAAATTAAGTAACG
>JBDTPW010000036.1:0-5094 GCA_039932495.1 Ilumatobacteraceae bacterium | reverse complement strand
GTTCATCCTCATTGCGAACTAGAACAGGATACTCGGATTGACCCTTCCATGTGTCAAGTAATCTTCGGTAGATGAATTCGTCGACTAGTTCTCAGGTGTTACTTGAGATCACGCCGCGAGTGGCGACAATCACGCTCAATTCGCCGCAAACTCGCAACGCGCTTTCCGCCGAATTGTTGGCGGACTTGCTGGAAGCAATCGAAAAAGCCTCAGAGTCGGAGAGTCGCGTCGTTGTCCTCACTCACGCGCTACCGGTATTCAGTTCCGGACTTGACCTCAATCGCGTTGCAAGTGGCTCGATTGATTTGGGCGGGTTGGCCAAGGTCATTCTCGCGCTTCGTCGCGTTCGCCAACCAACGATCGCGGTCATAAGTGGCGCAGTCCGAGCAGGCGGACTGGGAATCATGGCCGCATGCGACCTTGTTGTGGTTGCCCCCACCGTCAACTTCGCGTTTACCGAAGTGAAGATTGGCGCAGTACCTGCGACCGTCTCCGTACCAATTTTGTCAAGAGTGGCATGGTCAAATGCGGTGGCCGCATTCATCACGGGTGATGAATTCGACGCACATCGTGCGTTGTCGATTGGACTGGTAACTCACATTTCGGATGACCCGCAAGGCGCGGCCAAAGAGCTAATTGATTCAATCTGTGCGGCCGGCCCGGAAGCCGTGGCGACGACGATCAAGATCTTGCGCAATGTTGCAGACGCTGCCTATGAGAAAAATCTTGATGCGATGCGCAAACTTTCCGAACATGTATTTGCGTCGGACGAGGCTAAGGAAGGAATTGAAGCCTTTCTGAACAAGCGGCCACCATCATGGCGACTGTAAACGAGCCAGTGCAGAGGGAAGACTATGTCCAATCATCTGCTCGAGCAGGGGAGTGACGGCGAGCAGTTGAGCAAGATTGATCGAAGTTTCGTGCCCCGCATCGTGTAGCACGTAGACGAGCGCCTCAGTGGCAAGATTGCCGGCTGCGCCGTCGGCGAATGGAGATCCGCCGATACCACCAATCGATGTGTCGAATCGAAGTACGCCTGCGTCGAGCCCGGCAATCGCGTTGGCAAGTCCGGTTCCGCGCGTCTCATGCAGATGAAGTCCAACTGAGCTGCCAACGATGGCGATTGCTTCTCGAATCAATCGTGGCGTGGCGACACCAGTTGTGTCGGCAAGAGTGATGTGATCGCATCCAGTGGCCTTCAGTTCATCGACATACTTTTCCAGATCATGTTGCATTGATACATCGGCATATGGTGAGCCAAAGGCGCACGAAATCACCACATCAATCGGAGTCTTGCCGTCAATCAGCGCGACTATTTCGCCGGTGGTTTGCAGAGATTCCGCCCGACTCTTGCCTGTATTTTTTTGGCTGTATGTTTCGGACAACGACACTGTGACCGAAATCTCGTCCACGCCGCAGTCCAGAGCGCGAGCGACACCTTTCGTGTTGGCCACAAGCCCAGTTCGAATGACTCCATTTTGTGGCGGAACGCCAGCGACTACTTGTTCTGCTCCGGCCATCGAAGGCACTCTGTCGTCACGCATAAATGAAGCGATTTCAAGATGTGTAACTCCGGCGGCGATTAATCGATTGATAAAGATGACCCGTTGTTCGACTGTCAGGGGCTCTTCCGCCTGCAACCCATCTCGAGGCCCAACTTCTCGAATGTCGATCACATAGCAAGCCTACGGATTTGGGCGTGCTGGTTGCCGTCGTTGACGACTGGGGTAATCTTGGGCCGTGAGTATTGATCGCGATTCATTCACCTTGAATGAGCGATACGAGCGACTCGACGGCGATGTTTTACTAACTGGAGTCCAAGCCGTCGTGCGGGTCTTGGTCGATCAACTCCGTGCCGATCGATCGCGCGGACTTAATACGGCGGCCTTTGTCTCCGGCTATCCGGGTTCGCCACTTGGCGGATTCGACATGGCCTTACAGAAAATGGACAAGAGTCAAGTCAGGATCCACCATGTCCCGGGCCTAAACGAAGAACTCGCAGCAACTGCCGTATGGGGGAGTCAACAGGATCATCTCGCCCCGCTAAAGGACCTCGACGGTGTGATTTCAATGTGGTACGGCAAGACACCAGGTCTCGATAGGTGCGGCGACGTGTTGCGTCACGCCAATCTTCACGGAGCGGGAGCAAACGGAGGTGTCGTACTTGCCGTGGGCGATGACCCATCGTCGAAGTCTTCGACTCTTCCTGGCGCAAGCGAGAACGCGTTACTCGATTTGGCGATTCCAATTTTTTCGCCGGGAAATGTGCAAGAAGTCATCGATCTCGGCAGGTACGCCTTCGAATTGTCGCGCGCGACGGGGCTTTATGCCGGATTGAAGATCGTCACCGCTGTCGCCGATGGCTTTGGAATTGCACGGGTTGATAGCCAGCATGACATAAATACAAACCGAAAATTTCAGATCGGTGGCACCGAATGGAGCTTCAGCCAGCGAGCACGATTCTTCATTCCCGACACGTTGATAATGGAAAAGGAACTGTACGAGCAACGAATTCCAGCGGCGATCCAATTTATTGCCGCCAACGACATCAACAGAATTACGGTTTCATCGCCGACCGACACGCTTGGGATTGTTTCAAGCGGTCGCACGTACGTTGAATTGCGTCAGGCGCTGCATGAACTTGGTTTGGACGATCGGGAGCTGTCGTCACGCAACGTTCGCCTGCTTCAACTTGGCGTGACGTATCCGCTCGAACCAGGAATAATCGATCGGTTCACTCGCGGGCTGACGAGAGTCGTCGTCGTCGAAGAGAAGCGTTCTTTCATCGAACGCCAGACACGTGACCTGTTGTACGACCGTAACGAACGACCGATCATCGAAGGCAAGCGCGACATCGCCGGGTTAACCCTGTTTCCTCAAGACAATGAATTGACGGCCGACCGCATCCGACCGTTGATAGTTCGGGCACTCGGGTTCACCGACATATCGGCCCAGCAGAAGTTGCGCATTCCGGTTACCGCGGAGTCAACTCAGCGCTTCGAGGCTGCGTCTCGAACGCCGTATTTCTGTTCAGGCTGTTCACACAATCGCGCAACTCAGGATGTCTCGGGTAGCCCGGTCGGTGGCGGGGTCGGCTGCCACGCCATGGTCATGCTGATGGATCGCGGCGTCACTTCGTATACGCAGATGGGTGGCGAAGGTGCCCAGTGGATTGGTCGGGCTCCATTTGTCGAAGCCCCACACTTTGTGCAAAACATCGGCGACGGAACATACTTTCACTCTGGTTGCCTTGTCCCTCGGTTCGCCATTGACGCTGGCGTGAACATGACTTTCAAGCTCCTGTACAACGGCGTTATTGCGATGACCGGCGGGCAAGACCCGACCGGGCAGGTGCCGATACCCGCATTATGTAGGACATTGTTGCTCGAGGGTGTCAAGCAGGTGATCATCATCGCCGATGACATGGGTCGCTACAAGTGGCCACAGCGACTGTGGAAGATTCCGCGGGGAGTCAAAGTGTGGGATCGCTCCCACCTTGACGAGGCAGAAATACTACTTTCCAAAGTCAAAGGGGTCACCGCGCTCATCTACGACCAGGCATGTGCAAATGAAATGCGCCGACTTCGCAAACGAAAGCTCGCTCCAGAGCGCGCGACGCGCGTCGTAATCAACGAAGCGGTGTGTGAAGGTTGTGGCGATTGCGGCGCCAAGAGCACGTGCCTTTCCGTTCAACCGGTAAACACGTTGCTCGGGCGCAAGACGCAAATTCACCAGGCGTCATGCAACACCGACTATTCCTGCCTGCAGGGGGATTGTCCAAGTTTCGTCACCGTCGAGATCGAGCCCAATGCGAAAAAGGAAGCCGCTGAGCTCGATCTTCCTGTTGACATTCCGCTTCCAACTCCGCCAACGATTCCAGCGGACGGCTACAGCGTATTTACGGTAGGGATTGGTGGAACAGGGTTGGTCACGCTCAATCAAATCTTGGCAACCGCCGCGGCCTTTGACGGACTTCATGTGATCGGTCTAGACCAAACCGGGCTTTCACAAAAAGGTGGGCCGGTCGTCTCGCATATCAAGATAACCGAGACTGCGGAGAATCTGGCTAGTTCGATTAGCGAGCAATCTACAGACCTGCTCATTGCGTTGGACATGCTCGTTGCCAACGAGCCACAGCATCGAGCCAAACTCGGTCCGCAAAGAACCCGAGCCGTCATTTCGTCATCCGTTGTGCCCACCTCTTCGATGGTTATCGATATTGACCAAGCGTTTGGCTCGCCGGAGGAGATCATTGCTTCCCTTGGCCGCCAGATCAAGCCAAATGGGGCTCTCGTCGAAGACTTTGTTGCTCTCTCCGAACACGTATTTAAGGATCACATGCCGGCAAATCTCATCGCCTTGGGCGCGGCATACCAATTCGGTGCTCTACCAATTTCCAAAGAGTCGATCGAGAGTGCGATCACGGTTAACGGGGCAGCGGTAGAGCGAAGTTTGCTCGCGTTTCGACTTGGTCGGCTGGTAGTCGCCGATCCGCAATATGTTGCCAAGCGAGTCTCCACGTCGCGCCCTGGAAGCATGGATCCGTCGCCATCCGAGTCGGCGCAGGCACGGGCGAGGGCACTTGTTACCGATCAACTATTCACTGGTGTCGGTTCCAAACTTTCTGATTTTGTCTCGTTGCTCGCGGGGGAACTCATCGATTATCAAAATTTGGCGTTGGCACAACGATATGTATCGACACTCGCGCCGCTCGTGCGACGAGAACTTGAATTTGGCAACAGTGAATTTCTGTTGTCCCACGCCGCGGCGTTACACCTGTTCAGACTCATGGCCTACAAGGACGAATACGAGGTCGCCCGACTACATCTCAAAGCCAAATTCCAAGGCGACATCGGTCGCATGGTGCCAAACAATCACAAGAAGCGATACCTGCTACAACCACCGATCATGAAATCACTTGGGCTCAATCGCAAGATCAAGTTGAGTCCAGTACTCGCTCATCCGACATTTCACGTCCTTCGGGCGATGAAGGGTGTGCGTGGCACCTCATTCGACCCGTTCGCTCGGGCCGACATGCGTCGGCTCGAGCGTTCGCTGGTGGATGAATACAGCGAGCACATCGCCGCAGTTACA
>JBDTPW010000035.1:0-6239 GCA_039932495.1 Ilumatobacteraceae bacterium | reverse complement strand
CGTAATCGCTTGGAACGAAAGTTCCATCGATTGATGTTGAATAGAGACGCGCGAATGAATTTTTTGGGCAAATGGAATTCGAAAACCGAGACCGGGACGAACGAGCCTTTTATACCTTCCCCACGTAGTTATGACGGCGACGGTGCCCTGTTTAACCGAGAAGATTGGAAACATGGTCGCATGTTAGGCGTTCTATCCGACGAGGACCGCCCGGATCGCCAGCCCCATGATGAATAGACCACCGAAGCCGTAGAGCAGATACAGGCGTCCCTTCAATTGTGCGCGATACGAATAGATGATGGCAATGGCAATGATGGCCACGAATCCATAAAAGGCGTGAAACTGGGGGAACTCTCGCTTGTCCCGATTCACCATCAACACGCCCATCGCCACTTGTACGAACACAGTGAATTCGGCGACGGCGGTAAACCACCACATCGCGCGACTGCGTAACGAAATGATTTTGTGAGCGGCCAACGCCCAGATTCCGGCGAGCCCGTTAGCGATTATGACGATCCACGCCCATTGCGAATGTAGATCGAGAAGCGTTGATGAACTCACGGCGACGTTAAATCTAGTCGGTCGAACCGAAACTAAATGAGTCAACGAATGAGTGTGTCTGCCTCGCGCCCGACTTCAACGAGTTTGAGTTTCCCGTCTGTGTGTCGTTCCACAATTGTGACCGAACAGTTATCGAGTCGATGGAGAACAAGTCGGTCGCTGCTCTCAATGCTGCCGATGATTGCGTTGATCGCCACGAAGTGACTGACGACGACCGTATCTTGGGTTATCTGGCGCACGAAATTGACAAGATCGTCGCGAAACTTTGTGTACCGACTACCGAGTGACTCCCACGTCCCGCTCATTGCGGATCGCAACCACTCAACTCGTTCTGAAATTGGCACGCCTTCTGGGGAAGGAATTTCGGCGACCTCGTGACAGATCTGGGCAGTCGTATTCCATGCTTTGCAGAGTGGTCCGGCAGTCTGTTGACAGCGCGTCAGCGGGCTCGAGACGACTTGCATTGGGCCAAGGGGCGCCAAATGTTGAGCCAATTGAATCGATTGCTCGCGACCGAGAGCGTCAAGTTCTGGATCAATCGAGGTATCCCATCCGGCAGACGCCCGACCATGCCGTACAAGATACAGACGTGTTGCACTCACTCAAAAAGCCATCGCTCGCGTGGCGGTCCTGATTCACCCACCTTGATGAACCATTCCGTTCCAAAAGCCGTTCGGAAAACCTCTGGCTGCATGCTCGTAAAAAATGTTGTGTCGGTGACTTGGCTGGCATGGCAGGATATTGCCTTCAACTTCTGATCGCAGTAGTCAACCACATTGACTTTGTGGGAAATGACTGACTCCGGTTCGCCAATTGGATTCCCGTCATCGGCAGGGGCGTCTGGGTCGAATTCGTTGATGCTTTCTCCATCCGTTACTTGCTGTGGATCTGCCTGAAACATCGAAAGAAGTGAACGAAAGAAATCCCTATTCATCGTTACTTCAAACACATTCGGGGTGCCGGCAAGTTGTGCGGCGCGATGACCAACGTGATGCACTTTTATGTGGTCGGGATGGCCGTAATTCCCGTGCCAATCATAAACGGTGAGAATATCGGCACGTTCCTCGCTCAATATCTTGGCCAATTTTGTGGCGGCTTCTTCAGTTTCCGCATTCATGAATGCGCCGGGAAAAGAATTCTGCTCCCATTTGGTCATCCCGCTATCGGTGTAGCCGAGCCACTCAACGCGCTGAATTTTGAGAACGTCGGCTGATGCCTGCAATTCGTTTCGCCGTCGGTGGATAAGCGTCTCGCCTTCTGCCAAATCGCCCGGTACCTGTCCGTGATCCCCGTTCGTGGCTACGACGAGTACAACTCGATGACCCTCCGCGCTTGCTCTGGCAATTGTGCCGCCCGTCGCCAAACATTCATCGTCGGGATGAGCATGAAAGCAAACCATTGTTCCCATACCGTTAGACCTTTGCTTCCTTCACGGCCCCGCTGACAATCAAAGATTCAATCAACGAATCGGCAAATCCCCAATCACGCAGAATTTCGCGTGAGTGTTGGCCTGGGTGCGCAGGCGGAGTCGGCACAGAGTTTGTCGTGCGGGAAAATCGGGGCGCGGGCGCCGGTTGAGTGACACCGGCGATGTCGATGAATGTCTTGCGCTCGACATTGTGCGGATGTCTAGCCGCCTCGCTCATCGTAAGAACGGGAGCAAAACACACGTCGGTACCCTCCATCAAAGTGCACCACTCACTCGACGTCTTGGTCAGCATGACTTGGGTCATCCGCTCCTTTAATGCTGGCCACATTTTTGAATCCATTTGGTTGGCGAACATCGGGTCGTTGCTTAGTCCAGTCTTTTCCATCAGCACCGCATAAAACTGTGGCTCGATGGAACCGATCGAGACGTATTTACCATCGCTGCATTTATACACGTCATAAAAATGCGCGCCCGTGTCGAGCAAATTTGTACCCGGGTTGTTCTCGTCGAAGTGCCCGATCTGACGAAACGCCCAAAACATGCTCATCAACACGGCTGCGCCATCAACCATTGCTGAGTCAATTATTTGACCCTTGCCGCTCTTTTGCGTTTCCAGAAGCCCACACACCACACCAAAAGCAAGAAACATTCCGCCGCCGCCAAAGTCGCCGACCATATTTAGTGGTGGCGTCGGAGATTCGCCGGCACGGGCAAAGTGAGCAAGCGCTCCGGCCAGGGAAATGTAATTGATGTCATGTCCGGACGCTCCCGAAAATGGTCCGACTTGACCCCACCCAGTCATTCGCCCAAACACCAACTTCGGGTTTCGCCCAAGGCAGACCTCCGGTCCAATACCGAGTCGTTCCATCACACCAGGGCGAAATCCTTCGATCAGCGCGTCTGCACTTTGAATGAGGACCAGTAGCGTCTCCAATCCCTCGGGGTTTTTGAGGTCGATTGCAATATTGCGCCGACCGCGTAGCAGCACATCAAAGTGCGGCTCGTCTGGAGCGGAACCTTTCACCGCCTGAGTTCGATCAACGCGAATCACTTCCGCGCCCATGTCTGCGAGCATCATCGCCGCAAACGGACCAGGGCCAATTCCCGCGATTTCTATGACGCGATAGCCGCTCAGCGGTCCGCCGCTTATGGCCATTACACCGTCACTGATTGAGTGAGTTCAGTCACCGCAGAAACAAATGTTGGCCAAAGTGGTCTCGGCAAATCGTGGCCCATGTCTTCGATCAGTAACAATTTCGCGTTGGGTATGAGGTCCGCCGTTCGCTGACCACCGCTGGGTGTCAAAAGAGTGTCGTCCATACCATGGATGACAAGCGTTGGAACATTCAATTTCTGAAGCGCTTCGGCTCGGCTTCCCGTGGCATAGATCGCCGCAAGTTGGCGAGGTGCACCTTGCGGATAAAACATTCGGTCGTAATCGCGTGCGGCCGCGGCGTACGAGTTCTCATCGCTTCGGTACTTCTTGGAATGAAAGACTTGCCATGTTGGTGAATACTTGATGTAACCCTCTCGATCGGTCGGCGGCGGAGTGAGTAGCGCCTCTAAGGCTTCTGGAGTCGACTGACCGTATTCAGGTTCTCCGGTAACAGACATCACCGAAATAAGGCTGAGTGTTCGCTGTGGATGCTCAATTGCAAATACCTGAGCGATCATGCCGCCCATCGAAGCGCCAAGTATGTGGGCACGTTCGATACCGAGGTGATCAAGAAGGCCGACGGCATCCGCGGCCATGTCGGAAAGCGTGTAGGGAACTGGCGGGAGTGGCTCTTGAAGCAACGCGGCACGAATAACTTCGTCAACATTTACCTCGACACCCTCCAAGTGAGTAGAAAGACCGCAGTCGCGATTGTCAAATCGAATGACAAAGAGACCACTTGCCGCAAGCAAGTTGCACAAATCCGGTTCCCAGGTCACCATCTGGGCGCCAAACCCCATGATCAGTAACAACGCCGAGTTATCTGGCGATCCGAATGTGTCGTATTCAATTTCAATGTGGTCGGTTATCTTTGCAAGCGTCATAGCACCAGTCTCACCGTTCCGACGGGCGCCGGTCAATCTCTGCTACTGCCCTAGCCTTGTCCCATGACGAAATCTGCAACATTGTTCGGGGTCCACGCCGGGCTTCAACACACCTCGATTGACGAATTGAGATCACTTTGGCGAAAAATCGAAGCCCTTGGTTTTGATTGGATCTCGATTTGGGATCACTTCTATGCGGCCACCGGTCAGGACGATCCTCATTGCCTAGAGGCGGTGGCTACACATGCCGCGCTTGCTTGCGAAACCACCAAGGTACGGTGCGGTTCGCTCGTGTACAGCGTTGGTTACCGTCATCCGGCCGTATTGGCAAAGATGATTTGCACGATTGACCAAATGTCCAACGGAAGGGCAGAAATCGGCCTCGGAGCAGGTTGGAGTCAAATCGAGTACAACGCCTACGGGATTCCGTTTCCGAGTGCCAAAGTGCGGCTGGATCAACTCGAAGAGGCAGTTCAGTGCGTGCGTGGATTATTGCGCGACGAGGTCACCAATTTCTCTGGCACTCACTTTTCACTGACCAATGCCAAATGCGAACCAAGACCGGTGCAGAAGAAACTTCCGATCTGGATAGGTGGCGGTGGCGAAAAGCGCACGCTGAAGATCGCCGCCAGGTACGCGGACGGTTGGAATGTCCCTTTGATTAGCCCAGATGCGTTTGGGCACAAACGTTCGGTCCTCCACGATCATTGTCAACAAATTGGTCGCGACCCGAACGAAATAACATGCGCAATTAATGTCGGGGTTGCTCTCACAGAGGAAAGTTTGGTTCAACAATTTGGCGCCCTCACCGAGTTGGTTCGACCAGGAGTGCTTACCGGAAGCGACCAGCAAATCGTCGATCGCATTGGTGAGTATGTTGCCGCAGGAGCGGATCGGATCAATCTCTCCATCCGCGCGCCGTTCGATATCGAATCGCTCGAGCGATTTAGCGCTTCGATGAACCTCGTCTAGCCGAGCAACCGCTGCTTTTGGTCTTCGAATTCTTCCTTTGTAAGGCTCCCCCGTTGAAACATCGCTTCTAGCCTTTCCAATTGAGAGACCGAAGTATTTACGCCACCAGTGCGGCTTCCACCGTGCACGCGAATCGCGTTGTGAATGACGTTTTGAACTTCGTCGGGCCCCTTGATGTCGGAAAATCTTTGTTGACCATCTTCGCCGCCGGATTCGATAAGCAAATCACCCGCATTGACCAGTCGCTCGAGAACGGTTTGATGAATGCTTACGTTGTTCACGCGCTCAAGCGGAATGTCGATACCAATCTTGCCGATAACGCCGTGCCGGTAGATCACTCGATGCGACGTGACGACAAAGTGTGTTGTGTTCCATACGAGCAAGCGCAAACCGAAGTAAATCAGAGCAAGGGCGACGACGACCCATCTCGTCCACTTCAAAAATTCCTCAAGCCAATTCCAATCGGCCTGTCCAGCCCAATTGGTTAGAAATACTGCCAAAACTAACGCGACAATCAGTGCGCCAACCGGTGCAACGAAATGCCACCAATGCGGATTGAGATCAAGAATCAATTCCTCGTCTGGGTTCAAAGATTTCCGTGAAAACGCCATGGCCACATCGTACTTCAAATCAATATCTGCGGAAATACACCCAACGCCTAGCGTGTGATCGTGGACCCGCAAACATTTCTGAACGGACTTGACGCCGAGCAACGCGTCGCGATCACGTCCCCGGCGACTGCCACTATTGTTCACGCTGGCGCCGGTTCGGGAAAGACTCGGGTTCTCACCAATCGCATCGCCTACCGCGTTGCCACAGGAAGCGCGAATGCCGAAAATATTCTGGCGATCACCTTCACAAGGGAAGCCGCAAGCGAAATGCGTCGGCGATTGAAGTCACTCGGCATCGGCAATGCACCCACGGTCGGCACATTCCACGCGGTTGCCCTCGCGCTGTTACGTCAGCGACTCGTTGACCTGCGGCAACCGGTACCCAATATTGTCCACAATCGGCAGGCACTTGCCGTCATTGCAGCCGGCACACACCCTCTCGCCGAACGACCCCGCGAGTTGCTCGTCGAAATCGACTGGGCACATGCCCGCATGGTCTCGCCGGCAGACTACGCAGCCACCGTCAAACGAACCAAGCGTCATGTACCTGGGCAAGTCGGCGATATCTCTCTCATTTATAAGGAATACGAATCCCTCAAGAAGCGACGCCAAGTAATCGATCTTGA
>JBDTPW010000034.1:0-13054 GCA_039932495.1 Ilumatobacteraceae bacterium | reverse complement strand
GTCGTCAAGGTTGTCACCAATGGCGAAATTGGCCGTTACGAACTGGCTGAGGATCTCACCGGTCACCATCATCATTTGATTTGCTCGAATTGCGGTGTCGTTCGCGACGTTGTGGTTCCCCATGCGCTTGAATCCGACATTGATCGGGTACTCGCCACGATCGCGCGGCGCGAGGGATTCTCACTTGATCACCATCGCCTCGATGTGATCGGAAAGTGCTCAAAATGTCGTTGAGTCAAAAGCCGGCTAAGGAAACCGGTCAAGGTATGGCGACCCCGTGGTTGCCCGACGGACGAACGGTGGTGGTTCCTGGACGAGGAGAATTTTTCATCCGCCAATTTGTCCATCCAAATCCAGAAGCACCGACACTGCTTTTGCTTCATGGTTGGACCGCCAATACCGATTTGCAATTCTTTACCGCATACCAACAGTTGGCGGAGCATTACTCGTTTATTGGGATCGATCATCGCGGCCATGGCCGTGGACTTCGATCATCCGAACACTTCTCGTTGGAGGACTGCGCCGACGACGCCGCGGCTGTGCTCGAAGCATTGGGGATTACTTCAGTCGTCACCGTCGGCTATTCGATGGGCGGTCCGATCAGCATGTTGCTCTGTCGTCGGTACCGTCATTTTGTTCGGGCGATGGTGTTGCAGGCGACCGCACTTGAGTGGAATGCGTCGCGCCGGGAACGCAATCATTGGCGAATCTTTCGAATCATTGCACCGGCATTTCCTCACCTCAGTTCGCCACGCTTCGTTCGCTCACGGGTGCGAAAAGCCATCTCAAGTAAGAGGGAAACATTTACTTATCTTGAGTGGATTGTCGGCGAGATTCGACGCAACGACCCGTGGGCGATCGGCCAAGCCGGCCGGACATTGGGTAGATACGACGCTCGGTCGTGGGTCCATGAATTGAATGTCGCAGCTGCGGTGGTCGTAACGACCAGAGATCAACTAGTGAAACCTGAAAAACAGCATCGATTGGTCGAAGCACTACATGGTCACGCGATTTTGCTTGATGGCGATCACATCGTCCCGCTCGTATCGCCGGAGAAGTTTTCGGCGGCCACGTGCAAGGCGATTGACTATGTGTTACGTATTTCGGCTTAGTCGCTAAACGATTGTCGCTCGATTTTCAGTTCTTTGCGGACCCATGCTGCTGAATTGTCTTGGCCAGTTTTTCAAGTTGTTCGTGTAGTTCATCAGTGGTGACCACGCTGGCCAGGACCATTCGCACGCTGGCCAGTTCGCGGGCCAGAAATTCGGTGTCGGCCTGCGTCCGGGTGACGACCTTTCGATCGTCTGCAGACTGCTCTCGTTCCCGATCCTCCTGCCGGTTTTGGGCGAGCAAGATCAGGGGTGCTGCGTAGGCGGCCTGTAGAGACAGTGCCAACGTGAGAACACCATACGGGTTTGGATCGAATCGCCAATCAATCGGTGCCGTCATGTTCCAACCAAGCCATGCCACGACAACGACACTTTGGAAAATGAGGAAACGAGCCGTTCCAATAAATCGTGCAATCGCTTCGGAGAATTCTCCGAATGCGCCCGGGTCGTAGTGAATGCCAAGCTGGCGGCGACGACGTGGGCGGGCAAGGTCGAGTCGGCGTTTCATGAAGTCACCGCCCGAATTGGCAGTCGCCGCCAGTCTGCCGGTAGCGCGCGATCAAGCACGTCGTCAACGGTGATCGCACCTAGGAGACGTCCGTTGCTGTCGCACACACCGACGGCAAGCATGTTGTATGAAGCGACGCGCTCGGCAACTTCTCGTTCGGCCATCAGCGGGCTAATCGTTGGTTCATTGTCCAAACAATGCTTCAATGCCATGTGCGGTGCTTCGCGAAGCAGGCGCTGAAAATGGACGACACCAAGATAGGTCCCGGTTGGCGGATAGTGGGGTGAATGGGTGACGAATACTTGGGCGGCGATCGACACCAGTTGCTCCGGATCGCGAATGACGGCAAGCGCATCGGCGACTGTGTCGTCGGGATCCATCACGATGATGTCCGGATTCATGAGCGAGCCGGCCGTGCCTTCCGCATACGAAAGTAACTGACGCATCGTTTCCGCGTCATCATGGTCCATGGCCTCGAGTACTCGACTACGTTGCTCGCCAGGCATTTGGACCAAAAGGTCGGCCAGGTCGTCGAATTCCATTTCTTCAAACACATTGGTGAGCCGTTCCATATCCAGGCCCTCGATCAAGCGGAGTTGCTCGTCTTCTGGCAATTCCTCCAACACATCGGCGAGGCGCTCGTCATCCATGGCTTCGGCAAGAAGGCGTCGTTGTTCGATTGGAAGTGCGCGAATAATCGCTGCAACATCGCTTGGATGCATGTCTCGTAGTCGTGCTGCCTCGGCATCCATTGCCGTGGTTGGGGCGAAGAGCGATCCAACTGTTTCCCAATTCACCATCCGATAACTCGGACGTGGGTGGAGAAGACTTCGTCGCGACAAACGCAACTGGGCCACGTGCCAACCCGGGGTCCGACCTGACGAATAACTCAAGGCGACATCGTTGACAACTTCGTCTCCGACGCGCTGATCGAGGATGTCCTTGCCCAACAGCCGTTCGCCTGGTCGGGAACGAAACGGATGCAAATCAACATCCCACGCTTTTAGCCGTGCACCGGAATTATCGAGAGATGCGACCCGCGTGGCGGTAACAAAAATGCGGCGGCGTTGACTGGTGGCCACGAACCCGAGCACCTGGGGTGGATCTGGGGGTCGACCGGGGACGACGACAATGTCGTCGATCTTGCCAATTGGCGCGCCGGCGGCATCCAGCAAAGGCAATCGCATGATGCGGAATGCGTAGATAAGTTCGCTGGCCATGAAGCGAGGCTACCCTCGCACATCCAAAAAATTTGACAACTTAAACGATTGCTGTCTCGTCGCTAGATGAGTAGTAGGGGTGCAAGTACCTCACCAGCGCGATGAACCGAATCGATATCGTGCGCGGCCGGCAAATTGAAAATGTGGCCGGTAAGTCCGGCGTCAAGAAGATTGTGTATTTCCTCGCCGACGCTTTGAGCACTTCCACACATCGTCATGCGCTCAATTTGAGCCTGTATTTCTTGAGATAAATCCGTGATCTTGGTGGCCCCAAATCGAGCGGCAACAACGGCTTCAGCCTGTTCCATTGTGTCACCAAGTACAAGCGTGCTTAATCGAGTTCGGGATATCGTTGCCGGGTCTCGACCGAGAGTTGAGCAATGCTCGTCAAGTACCGACATCAACGTTCGTACCTTGCCGACCGGACCAAAAACATTGCAGGCGTCGGCGTACTGGGCAACCATCCGCAGAGTCTTTTTCTCTCCGCTCCCGCCGATGAGAACTGGAGGTCCGTTTGGTCGGATCGGTTTTGGTGAGTTAAGGGCGTCGGTCACGTGATACCACTTACCGTGAAATGTTGTTCGTTCATTAACGAACATGCTCTTCACAATCTGAAGTGCCTCTTCCAACTTTTCAAAGCGTTGCGTAAAAGTGCCGAAGTCGTATCCGTAATTGTCGTGCTCCAGTTCAAACCATGCTGCGCCGATACCCCAGATCGCCCGACCTTGGGAGACGACGTCGAGCGTCGTTACCGTCTTGGCCAACAGTGCCGGATTGCGATAGGTGACACCTCCGACAAGTGTTCCTAGATTGACTTTCTTTGTCACTCCGGCGATCGCGCTGAGAAGTGTGTACGCCTCGAACATCGGCGCTTGTGGTTTGCCGAGACCGGGTAGTTGATAGAAGTGATCCATGACCCACACGCTGTCGAAGCGAGATTCTTCGGCTGCCTGCGCAATTGCAGCGACACGACCAAACAGTTCTCGATCTTCGACGCCTGGGTATGTGAACAGCGGAATTTGAAGACCCATCCGAATGAGATTGTTCACGCAATCATGCTAAAGCCATCCGAACGGCTACCCTAAATGCCGCCCTGCGGGGACGTAGCTCAGCTGGCTAGAGCACCTGCTTTGCAAGCAGGGGGTCGTGGGTTCGAGTCCCATCGTCTCCACTCAGAAAAATCGAGGGAATGCGCGTCGGGCCATGAAAACGATAGAGATTTTCAACGCACTAGACATCGAAGATATTCACGATCTACGTCGATGAACAAGCTCGACGAAAAGGTATTGGTAAGGAGCTTCTAAGAGCGGGGGTTCGATTCATGTTTGATACCTATAAGAACATCCGGAGGATTGAAGCGCCGACTCGATGCGACAATTCTGCAATGCAGCGACTTTTCGAAGCTGTTGGATTTATCAAAGAATCGAAATAGGTCTCCAACATGGATCACGTTGTCGTCGTTGGCGCATCCCTTGCGGGATTTCGCGCATGCGAAACGCTGCGAAACGATGGTTACACCGGCGAAATCACGTTGATTGGTGGCGAACGACATCGACCATATGACCGTCCGCCTTTGTCGAAGAAGTTGCTGCTTGGCGACTGGGATGAGGAACGCATTCAACTGCGATCGAAGGATGCATTCGACGCACTCAATCTGAGAACCAATCTCGGTGTCGTCGCCACTTCATTATCGGTTACGAATCGCACTATCTCTCTGCAGCGATCTGTTCTCGGTGAAGGCAATGCCGATGTTCCCGACATCCTGTCGTTTGACGGTCTGGTCATCGCCACAGGAGGAACTCCGCGTAAGTTACCTCAACAACCCAACATGGCCGGAGTTCATCTGTTGCGAACGATCGACGATGCACTTGTTTTGCGTCACGAATTGCAATCGGGAACCCGCGTCGTCGTTATCGGTGCGGGATTCATCGGCCTCGAAGTTGCGGCAACTGCTACACAACGGGGTTGCCGAGTCGAAGTGTTGGAAGGCTTGAGTACACCTCTGCTTAGAGTGGTCGGCGAAACGATCGGCGATGTCATTGCCCAGATTCATCGGCGTCATGGTGTGCATATTCGCTGCGGAGTTGAGGTGCGGCGAATTGTCGGTTCGCACGCGGTGGGCGGTGTCGAACTTGGTGATGGACTCGTTATCCCGGCGGATGTCGTGGTCGTGGGAATCGGAGTTGAACCCACCACACAATGGCTCGAGTCGAGCGGGTTGTCGTTGGACAACGGAATCATGTGCGACGCAACTCTCAATGTCGGTGTCTCTGGTATCTATGCCGCCGGCGATGTGGCCAGATGGCCAAATGAACTGTTTATCTCTGATGAGCCGACTATGAGGATCGAACATTGGACGAACGCGGCCGAACAAGGTGCCCACGCTGCGAGCAACCTATTGGCAACTTCGCGTGGTGAGACGCCACAACCATATGTTTCGGTGCCATTTTTCTGGAGTAATCAATTCGACGCTCGGATTCAGTTTCTTGGTCGGGCAACGCCGCAAGACGAAATGAAAATTGTGGCGGGTGACGGTGAAACCGGGAAATTGATTGCCCTCTATCATCGCGGAGGTCGGCTCCGAGGCGTCCTTGGCATTTCCATGCCAACGTTTGTCATGGCCTGTCGTTCATTACTTGCCGAGCGAGCCAACCTGGCAGAGGCAATTGCACTGGTCAATAGTCTGAAGAGTTATGACGGCCCCTGATGCTGACCGACTCGAGGTGTGGCGAGCGTTTTTACTTGGGCACGCCGCGATCGCCCGCATGCTTACCCGAGAATTGCATGAGTATCGTCAACTGCCGCTGCCGTGGTTTGAGGTTCTCGATGCCCTGCAGAGCCAAGGCGGACAGTTGCGTGCAATGGATCTGGCCGAGCGAGTGATGGTCCACCCGTCCAGCCTTTCTCGGCAGATCGACGGTCTCGAAGAAGGTGGACTTGTCATTCGGGAAAGACTCAGTGATGACGACAATCGAGCGGTGATGGTATCGATAACCAAAAATGGCCGCGAAACTTGGCGCGGGGCAAGCGCGGTCTACCACCGCATCATCAAACGAGCATTCACCAACCAACTCACCGATACCGATGTCGTTGCGTTGCATCGAATTTTCACCAAGGTGCTTGATGCCCAATAACTGTTCGGTGAGGGTTTTAGTCGTGATTCAAGGCAAACTAAAGGACACTAGGTCTAGCGAATGAATGGGAGCAGAAAATGACAACAGCAGTGATTGTTGATGCGATTCGAAGCCCACTTGGCAAACGCAATGGTCGGATGAAAAATTGGCATCCGGTTGATCTTGCAGCAGAGATGCTGACAAATCTCGTTGACCGAACGGGTGTAGATCCAGCCACTGTCGATGACGTCGTGATGGGCTGCGTCATGCAGGTTGGCGAGCAAAGCCTGAATGTGGCTCGCAACGCGGTACTGGCCGCCGGCTGGCCAGATTCGGTTCCTGGCACAAGTGTTGATCGTCAATGTGGCTCTAGCCAGCAGGCCGCACACTTCGCGGCTCAAGGCGTAATTGCCGGAGCATACGACGTGGTGGTTGCCGCCGGAGTCGAAGTCATGTCTCGCGTGCCGATGGGTTCGTCCGTGGCAGAGGGAAAATACGGGTACCCCTTTGGTCCCCGCGTGCAGGCCAGGTACGCCGACGTCGGTGGTCTTGTCGGACAGGGAATTTCAGCGGAGATGATTGCCGAAAAGTGGAACATTTCTCGCGAGGCGCTCGACGAATTTGGTGCACGGTCTCAGGCATTCGCCGCCCGGGCCACCGCCGAGGGTCGATTTCAGAGCCAAATCATTCCCGTGCTCGACGCCGACGGAACGATGATGTCGACGGACGAGGGAATTCGCGAAACTTCGAAAGAGAAACTCGCCTCGTTACAGCCGGCTTTCCGTCCCGTCGAACAGGGCGGTCGAGTGACGGCAGGAAATTCGTCACAAATTACCGATGGGGCGGCGGCGATGCTGATCATGAGCGAAGAGCGAGCCAAGAAACTTGGGTTCACACCACGTGCCCGCTTCGTCAACTTTGCACTCGCTGCCGAGGACCCTCGATACATGCTCACCGCACCGATTCCGGCAACGCAAAAAGTTCTTCAACGCGCCGGGTTGACGATGGACGACATTGACTTGGTGGAAATCAATGAAGCGTTTGCCGCCGTCGTGCTGGCATGGGAAAAAGAATTGCATCCCGATATGAGCAAGGTGAATGTCAATGGTGGAGCGATTGCGCTCGGTCATCCACTCGGCGCTTCTGGTGCTCGACTGATGTCAACACTGCTCGGCGAATTGGAACGCACTGGTGGTCGCTACGGGTTACAGACGATGTGTGAGGGTGGTGGCATGGCCAATGCGACCATCATTGAGCGCCTCGGCTAACGCACCCACGACACGCTGATGTTTGGGACCATCGTTTGGGTCCTCGTTGGAGTTGCGATCATGGCTTTCGTCTGGCGAGTGGGAATTGGCATGTTGCGCGGGATGACATCTTCGTTGCCAGCGCCTCCACCAGCCGGTGAGATGAGGCGGATCAATGTGCGCTACCGATGTTCGGTATGCGGGGTGGAATTACGTATGGTCATGGCACCAGATGAGGATCCCCCGGCGCCGCGACATTGTCTCGAAGATATGGAGCTGGTCGCGCCGATCGAATGAACTGGTCGAATGAACTAGTGGTATTTAGTGGCGGTAAACAACCCGCCAAGAACACTGATGAGACCAATAAATAGGTACCAGTTATTGCGTCCGCCGGGTACGAACCCGAGGTAGTAACACAAAATGACAAGGGCGCCAACACCCAATAGACAGAACATCAGAACCGGCACCCACCTTGGGCTTACCTTTTGCTGACGAAGGATTGGTGGTGTGTAGCGCGATGATTGCTCTGCCAATGTTTGCCCATGCATCGATGTCGGATCGGCCGAATCGAGCCGATGTGTCTCGTGGACACGACCGGGTTGGGTGCCCTTTGGAGTGGTGCGTCCACCGGTGCGACGTTTTGGGGGCGCCATGGGGTTTTCAGTGTAGATCGAAAATGTATGTCTTCCCACCTTGGAAATCAGGCAGGCTTGAACAATGACCCGCATCTTGGTGATCGATAACTACGACAGTTTTGTCTACAACCTTGTGCAATATCTTGGTGAACTCGGCGTCGAACCTGTCGTCGTGCGCAACGATGCTCTCAGCGTTGCCGATGCGGTTGCGTTAAAACCGGATGCGGTTCTACTTTCGCCAGGACCAGGACTTCCAGAGAATGCCGGCATCCTGTGTGAGTCGGTCATCGCCTTTGCCGGACGTGTACCGGTGCTCGGTGTGTGTTTGGGTCATCAAGCAATCGGACACGCCTATGGCGCACGAGTGATTCGAGCGCCTCAACTAGTTCATGGCAAGACGTCTGAAATATTTCACCGTGGCGGCGGAATATTTCAAGGACTCAAATCACCGTTGGTCGCTACGCGGTATCACTCACTTGTTATCGAGCCAGATTCCTTGCCCACCGATATGGAGGTGACGGCACAAACTAGTGATGGAATCGTCATGGGAATTCGACATCGAACACTTGATGTCGAAGGAGTGCAGTTCCACCCTGAAAGTATTTTGACGACCGCCGGTCACGACATGATCGAGACATTTGTACGTCGGGCCCGTGTCGACTCGTCGACGTTGAATCGCTAACTGCGCTTGATTACGGAGTCGTTGTCGTTGTCGTCGCCGGCGCGACGCCACGACCGACTGTAATTCTCACTTTTGTTCCAACTTCTACCTGCGTTCCCGCCTGAGTTCCCTGGAGAATCACTCGACCATCGTTGGGATCGCCACTTGGCACGTCTTGATACCTAACGTCGGCAACGAGACCAACCGCGTTGAGTTGTCCGCGAGCATCACTCTCGGTGAGTGATTCGACAGACGGCACGGCCACCGTGGATGCACCCTTGGAGACGAACAACGTGACGGGCGAACCGGGAGCTAGAGACGTGCCGATGACCGGCTCGGTGCGTGTGACACGACCTTTTTCAATCGTCGGAGAGTTCTCTTCCGTAATCGTGACGATGAAACTATACGGCGGACTTTGCAGAAGTTGTTGGGCAGCCAAGGCGACTTGACCCTGAACATTTGGAATGACCTGACCACCGTTTCCGCCCGAAACCACGACACTCACGGCCGAACCGGATCGCACTTCGGTCGTGGCAAGCGGGAATTGAGTGATTATTTGATTGAGTGGAACCAGTGGATCGTTGCGCACCTCGGCAACGATTAGTTGAAGTCCAAGTGGTGCCAGCAGTGCGGTCGCATCCTTTACTAAGAGTCCCTGGATGGCCGGCACCATGACCTTGGCACTCGCCGGATTATAGGTAAGCGTGACTGTGTCACCGCTGCGCGCCAACACGCTCGGCGGAGGATCTTGGGCATAGACAATGTCATCTCCAAGGTCATCACGAGGAACTGCATTAGGGATAGGAGTGAGACCAAGCTCAAGAAGTAGTGCACTTGCATCGGCAAGAGTTCGATTGGACATATCAGGGACCGTGATTGATGCGGACGATCCACCAGAAGCCAGAGTTCGATACAGGAAAATGCCGCCGGCGAGCAAAACAAAAGCAATGAACAGAGCCCCAAACACATAGAGCGCGGTGCGCCTTGGAACGGCGTCATCGTAAGGGGGATAGTCGGCGACATTTTCAACTTCGTTTGGAGGAACTATCGGGTGCAACGAAGTATCCCTGATACCTGCGATTACCGCGGTGCCCCGAATCTCGGCAAGAGCACGCACCTCTTCGCCGTTGGTAAATCGTCGTAGGTCATCGCGCAGCTCGATCGCATTTGTGTAACGACGTTGTGGTGATTTGGCCAGACACTTGGCGACGATGGCCTCGAAGGCATTGGGCACGTCGGGAGCGAATTCGTGCAATGGCGGCGGCGCATTGTGTACCTGTTGATAGGCAATGCCTACCGCGTTGTCGCCAGAAAATGGAGTTCGACCGGCGATCATCTCGTACATCACGATTCCCAGCGAGTAGATGTCGCTACGCGGATCCGGCTGACCACCCTGAGCCTGTTCTGGAGAGAAATAGGTTGCCGTTCCCATCACAGAACCCGTTTGCGTCAACGCATCGGCAACATCGGAACCAAATGCACGAGCAATACCAAAATCGGCGACCTTCACTTGGCCATTGCTGCTAATCAAAATATTGCCGGGTTTGATATCTCGATGTACGACGCCATTTTCATGCGCAACACCGAGTGCCGCAGCAATTTTGATGGCGACATCACAGGTCTGCGCCGCGGTAAGTGTCTTGCGTTCCGCAAGAATTGAGGCCAAAGTCCGACCTTGGATGTATTCCATGGCGATGAAATACGTATTTCCGACCCGGCCCCAGTCGTACACGCCAACGATATTCGGGTGTGTGAGGTTCGCTGCCGACTGCGCTTCGCGACGGAATCGCTCAACGAAAGCAGGATCCGTTGCATATTCGGCAAACAACACCTTGAGTGCAATCGGTCGGTTGAGCAAGACGTCATGGGCGAGAAACACTTCAGCCATCCCACCGCGACCAATACTCTTCCCGAGGTCATAACGGTCGTTGATGAGGGTTGGATTATCCGCCATTGTTCACCTGCGCTGAATCGAGGGCGGCGACATATGAGGATGCTTCATCGAGAGAATCGAATCGCGGTCGAGAATCAACCTCGCGAACAAGTGTCGTCGGTAATTGTGCCCTGGTAATGCTGGTGGTGGATGCCGTCGTGGGTCCGTACCAGAGAAAGTGTTGTGGTGCGCCTTTATAAATCACAACATGGGCATCTGGCGCTTGATGACTGAACCCGACAAAATATCCGCGCTGGGTAATTTTGGCGCCCGCAACAATTATCAATGAGATGAGAGCAATCGCAATGAGCGGGATAATCAATTTTGAAACCTTGCGCGACGAAGCGGACGAGGTTGCCGGTTCGTGACCCCCAACCGTTGTAGGCACGGGGTTAGGTAGCGGGCCGTCGGTGAGGCGCACATCGACAACGATGACGGTGACATTGTCTCTTGCGCCACGATCGTTTGCCGCCACCAGAAGCGATTCTGCGGCACGTTGTGGATCCGCATTCTGCATCAATATGGCGAGAATTTCCTCGTTTGAAATTTCATCGACGAGACCGTCACTGCACAACATGTAGCGGTCGTGATCAACGATCGGAAGCGTCCACGAATCGGCGATAACACGTGAGTCGATTCCCAATGCGCGAGTGACGATATTTCGACGGGGATGCGTTCGTGCGTCATCGGCAGAGATAACTCCTTCACTCACCAGTTCCTGAACGTAGGAGTGATCGATCGTCACTTGCCGCAACTCACCTTGACGCAAAATGTACGTTCGCGAATCGCCCACATTGACTACGACAACATGGCTTTCTGATTCGGCCGAACCGGCTACGGCAATGGCGGTAAGAGTTGTACCCATGCCGCGTTGCTCGGAAGTGCCGGTGGCGGCCTGAAAGATCGCTTCGTTGATAGTTGTGATCAACTCGATGAATGAATCGGGAGAGTCAATTCGTTGATTTGTCGGGTCGCGCAGAAGTTGTACAGCCATTGCACTCGCCACTTCTCCGGCGTTGTGTCCGCCCATTCCATCGGCGACGGCCAGAATGTGTTCACCGACGAGAAATGAGTCTTCGTTTGCGTTACGCAGTTTGCCCGTATCCGATACTGCTCCGAAGGTGACAGTGATCACGAATTCTCGAAATGAACGAGAGCGGAACCAAAGGCGATGGTGTCACCGTTGACGAGCAAACGGGCGTCGACAAGTTTTTCGCCATTCACTTTGGATCCGTTTGTACTTCCTCGGTCAGTAATGACCCAACCGTCTGGCGTACGACGAATTTCGGCGTGCTGGCGGCTGACATTGTTATCGTCAATGACCACCTGGCAGTCACTTTGACGGCCGACGATGGCTAGGTCGCCTAGAAGCGGAACTCGTTCGCCGTTGCCAAGTACGATTGTTGCGGTTTTGGCACCGGTTGCTTGCGTTGGTGGTTCGGAAATCGGCGTAGGTCGAGGGTGAGGTTGCGTCGAGTCTTGATCGGGAAGCGAATTTGGAGCAACTTGGCAGGTGCCGCGCTTAACCGATTCGGCGGTGTCTAGTCTGATCTCCACCTCGGTCGAAAGCCTGTATCCCTCAATTGAAGCGTGGTGGGTAACGGCTTGGCGAAGTTCATCCAAAAGGGCAGTCTTGTGGCGATCTAAACCAGTGGCGTCGTGGGGATTTAGAGTGATCACGTAGCTAGGAGCGAGGACTCCGTCGCTACCGAGTCCATCGAATTGGGTGTCTAGTTGCTGGAGCAGTGCACGACCGATGGAAATGGGACGAATTCCGCCCCTACGAGCCCGATTCAGCACACGAATATCTTACGGGTTTCACGGCGTGTATACATCGCTACCGAAATAGCGTTTCCATCGTCGTTCCAGCGCGCTGATTTCCTTTTGGCTCACGCCAAGTTCGCGAGTCATGGACTCAAAGTGATACAGCCGAGCCATTGGAGTCCAAACTATTCGGTAACCAGCCTCAAGTACCTTGAAACAAAAATCAACATCATTAAAATTGATCGGATAATCGAGAGAAAATCCACCGAGTTGCTCGAAGACCGAGCGACGAATGGCGACACAGGCCCCGGTAAGTCCAGCAAGACTGCGGGCAAACGTGTACATGCCCCACATTCCATTGGCGTCACCGGATTCACCGCTTCCAATATGTGTCGGTGTTGGCTTGTTACGGTGGCCGGCACTTTGGATTCGACCATCTTCGAGTAACAACATCGGACCAACCATGGCAACCTCGGGGTCTTCTAGGTGTCCTAACAATTGTTCGATCCAATCGGGTGTGATTACCTGGGTGTCGTCGTTGAGCATGATGACGACATCGCCATGTGAGGCGAGAAAACCCACATTGCATTTATCTGAAAAATCAAACGGCTTGTCGTACCCAATCACCGTGATTCGTGGATCATTCGGAGCCTCAAAGCCGTGATATGACGAACCGTCTGGATGAACATCATTGACGACAATAATTTCTATGTTGTCGTACGTGGAAACTTTTAGGATGCTTTCCAGGGAATTGACAATTAAACATGTCGTGATACCCCATACTCTTTTTCGGTCGCCGCGTGTGGGAATGATGATGCTGACCAATGGTTGTGCTGCGAGACTGCGGCGACGGTACTGGTAATG
>JBDTPW010000033.1:0-1629 GCA_039932495.1 Ilumatobacteraceae bacterium | reverse complement strand
TAGAGAGTTCGGTTGAGTGTTTCCCCAGAATTGCCTCCGAATCGTCCGAACGCAAGCAATCTTGGACAGATGTACGGACGTGGCGCCATACGGATGGGCCGAGGGCAATGAAGTCATTCAGCGTGTCCTTGCTCAACGACTCGACGAGCCCCGGTCGATCAACTGTGTTCGAATCAAAAAAACCAACGCTGCCCAGCGACTGCAGATTGATCGCCCGATCTCCAAGGGCCACCCAGGCATGAGCAGGATTTGAGGCGGTTCGACCAATTCCAAACGGAAGATTATTTGCCGTAAACGGAGACCCCGCAGGAATGTGAAAGTGATCTTCCTTGCTCACAAATTTCCGCGTCGCGCTTGCTCTCGCTCAATTGACTCGAACAATGCCTTGAAGTTTCCCTCACCGAACCCGCTTGCGCCACCTCGCTGAATTATCTCGGCGAAAAATGTTGGACGATCCTGCAGCGGTTCGGTAAACAACTGCAGGAGATAACCATCTGGTTCGTGATCGATGAGAATCCCTAGACGTTGCAGTTCGTCCCACGGCAAATCCAAAAATCCGAGACGAACGCGGACATCGTCGAAGTATGCCGCGTTGGCCTCAATGAATCTGACCCCGCGAGCTCGCAGGCTGGCAATCGCGGTAAGAATGTCGTTGGTTCGAAAGGCAATGTGCTGAACGCCCGGACCACGGTACGAGTCGAGGTACTCCTGAATTTGACTCTGCTTGAGACCTTCTGCCGGTTCATTTAACGGCATGACGACATTGTCGCGATTCCATACAACGGTCGATCTCAGCGCAGAATACTTCGTCGAAATCTGAGCCGCCTCGAAGTGTCGCAATTGCGAAAAACCCATGACGTCTTCGTAAAACTTCACCCACTCGTCGAGTCGGCCACGTTCGACATTTCCGACAACATGATCGATCGCCACCAACCCAACTTCCGGCCCGAACGGTGCAGGAGGAAGTGCGTCTCTCGCATATCCCGGGCAGTAGTACCCCGAATAATCGCTTCGATCAACAAAGGTGTGTTTCGTTTCACCATATGTTCCGACGGCAGAAAGGCGAAGAGTGCCGAATTCGTCCTTCAACTCGTATGGTTCGCGAACCGGCCGAGCGCCGCGGGCAACTGCTGCCTCAAATACCGCAACCGAGTCGTCAACCGCAAATGCCAGATCGTGGACCCCGTCGCCGTGTTCGCGCACGTGGTTCCAAATGTCAGAAGTCGGCGAGAGCCCTGCGGTGACAACGAGACGTATGGTCCCCTGTTCTAAGAGGTACGAAGAAAAGTCGGCCTGGCCGGTTTCCGGACCGGCGTACGCGGACACATGAAATCCGAACGATGCGCACAGGAACCCCGCGGTCGCCCGCGCGTTGCCAACCCAGAACTCAATCGAATCCCATCCGCGAAGTCGCGCCGCCGGAGTTGTTGCAAGTTGGTCGGTTGAAGTCATTGGCCTTACCTCAACCACAGACTAGACAAACACGACAAAATTATTTGATCAACCCTTTTTCTTCTCTTGCTTCTTCAGGCGCTTTTCTTTGAGTGTCAGCTTTGGAGCCTTCTTCTGATTCGGATTGTTCTTTTGTTCCTTGTTAGCCATCACCGCTCCATTTCGATTAATTTTGGT
>JBDTPW010000032.1:0-10057 GCA_039932495.1 Ilumatobacteraceae bacterium | reverse complement strand
AATTAAGCGACTGTGTGACATCGCTCGACCCGTGATCGGCGTAGTTACAAGCGTGACGGAAACACATACCCAGAGAGTCGGAGACATCGAAGGTGTTGCTCGAGCAAAGTCAGAACTTCCCCAATCACTTCCTTCAACCGGCACCGCCATTTTGTTTGCCGATAATGAGAGGGTCATGGGCATGGTGAGTCAGACCAAAGCGTCGGTGCTCACGTACGGCGAAGCGAGTGGTGCAGATGTACATATTCAATCAATTCGCCTCGACGAACAAGGCAAGGCGACGACAGATCTCAACACGCCGTGGGGAAAGTGCAGTTTTTCACTGCCAATTCCTGGGCGGCACATGGCACTCAATGCGGCGGCAGCAATCGCCGTCTCGGGTGCAATTGGGGCAGATATTTTTGTCGCGGCGAGCGCGTTGGAGACTGCATCGATGACGCCACATCGAATGCAATTGCGCCAACTTGCAGGAGGAGCGCTGTTACTCGATGATTCGTACAATGCCAGTCCGGTTTCGATGAGCGCCGCCCTACAAACGTTGGGCCAGATGAATGCTCGTCGCCGATTTGCTGTATTGGGATTGATGGCCGAACTAGCCAACCCAGAGGACGAGCACAAGCGAATTGCGGCGATGGCTCGGGACGCATCAATTGAAGTCATCGCAGTAGAAACTCAGATGTATGAATTACCTTCGCACAGCTTCGACGAAGCAGTTGAGGAACTTTCCGGAATTGGCGAAGGAGACGTCGTTGTGGTCAAGGGATCGCTAGTTGCGGGATTGGCAAGCCTTGTCGACCGACTAATTAGCGGCGCGTAGTTTCTCGCTGGCGTCCAGTCCTTCGATGTTGCACCACCAGGCGAGGAATCCAGCCCACAGCGCGCCCATAACAAGCAGCCATTGCGCGCCATGATCGTCAATGAGTGGGCCAAACAATAAATTTCCCAACGGCACCGTTCCACCGAACGCCATAAACCACAGAGCCATGATCCGCCCACGAATTTCCGGCTCAAGTCGGCTTTGGACGACGGTCATCATCGAAGTTGTGGTGAAGAAGTAGAAAAATCCAAGGACAAATCCGATGATAAATGCGGGCATTGGCGAACGTGAAAGGGCAAAGGCGAACATACTCGCGCAGATACCGACAAATCCGATCCGGATGAGCAATCGTTTGTCGAAACCCACGCAAACAGTTCCAATCGCAAGTCCGCCGAGGCACGCACCAAATCCCCACGTCGCGTACAGCCACTTGTAAACAACGCCGCTTTCGTCGATTCCAAAATTGAGTCGGGCAACTGCGGGAAAAAGTCCGACGTAGGGAAGCGACAAGAGTGAAAACGATGCGAGCGTCAGAAGTAGCCGACGGATCACCTTTCGTTGACGCGCGATTGCTAGACCACGGGTAAAGCGTCGCCATCCTTCGGTCGTATCTTTGGCAACCGCCGGTATGTGGACGCTAAGCAGGGCAGCAATAATAAACAGATATGTCGCAGCATTAATAAAGAAGAATTGGGCGGTGGTCACTCCCCATTGCGACAGCAACGCCACGATGATTGGGCCGATGACGCGCGAGCCATTGATCACGGTGGAATTTAACGAAATTGCACCGGCGATATCTTCGTGCCGAACCATCGACGGAAGCATGGCCGACCAGGCCGGGGCGTTTAATGCGTTACCAACGCCCACACCGAGAGCGGCACAAAAGAGCATCCACACAGATGGAGTACCCAATGCCAGCACAGCCAATAATGCAGAAAACAGCAACTGCGTCGACTGCATCGATATCAACCACTTTCGGCGATCAAATCGATCGGCAAACACGCCGGCAGGAATCGACAAGATAAGCAGCGGACCAAGTTGGGCGAAGACCAGCAACGCTACGAGAGATGCCCGACCGGTTCGATGGTAGATGTAGGCGGGGAGCACGACATTTTGCATCCAGGTGCCAATGTTGGACAGGAACGACCCGTACCACATGTACCGAAAATCACGAGCGGCAAGTGCGGCCCGCGCGCTGCCCGGCCGGTGTCGGTGCGGGGCTACTTCAATAGGTGTTGAACTGGTGTCTGTCAAAGCGGTTAGTCACGTATTTCGCGCGCGGAGGTGGATAAGAATGGAAATAAATGGATCAATTCAACATTACAACTGTGGTCGGCACGTCGACGGACTCGCAACTGTCGTCAAGTGTCACATCAAACTCGATGTGCCTTTCTCCGCGCGGGATATTTTCGCAGTGTCCTCTGTGTGATTCGCCTTTATCGGCCGAACACGCCCACTATCGATGTACGACTTGTGGTTGGCGCGATTCGTGTTGCGACTAAAACTAGTTATCTGATTTAGCTGGCGAGTGCAACGAGCGGACTGACAAAACTCGTCGTCAGTCCGGTGGCCACTGCCTCATTGGTGATCTGGCCATTCACCGTGTTCACTCCGTGGGCGATCGCCGAACTGCCCGTTGCCGCCGCCAAGGTTCCGAGTTTTGCAATCGTCATTTGATACGGAAGAGTGGCATTTGTCAGTGCGTACGTACTTGTGTACGGCACGGCGCCCGGCATGTTGCCGACCGCATAGTGGAGCACTCCATGCATTTCGTACACCGGTTCGGCGTGAGTCGTTTCATGCGTCGTTTCGATGCACCCGCCTTGATCTACGGCGACATCAACAATTACGGCCCCGCGTTTCATTGATTTGACCATGTCCTCAGTGACGACAACCGGCGCCCGAGCGCCGGCGATGAGCACTGCGCCAATAACCAGGTCAGCCTCGGCGACGAAACGTTCAATTGCGCCTCTATTCGAAGCGATGGTGGTGATTCGACCTTTGAGAATTTGGTCGAGATACCGCAATCGATCCAAGTTCTTGTCCAATACAAATACTTCTGCTTCCATTCCGCCCGCAATCCATGCGGAATTCCATCCGACGTTTCCGGCGCCGATGACAACAACGCGTGCGGGTCGAACCCCGGGCGCCCCACCCATGAGAACTCCGCGGCCGCCATGTGGACGCTCTAAAAAGTACGCGCCAGCCTGAGTGGCGAGGCGTCCGGCGATTTCGCTCATCGGCGCAAGCAACGGAAGTGAGTTGTCGTCGAGCTGGACCGTTTCATACGCAATCGACGTTGTCTTGTTCTTCACCAACGCCTTGGCAACCTCTGGGTATGCGGCCAAATGTAAGTACGTAAATAGTGTGAGATCCGGCCGCAGGTAAGCGAATTCCTCCGCCTTTGGCTCCTTAACCTTGATCACCATTTGTTGGCCCCAGGCGTCTGCCGCCGTGGGCACAATTGTTGCTCCGGAGGTCGAATAGTCCGAGTCTGAAATTGACGCGGCGTCGCCCGCTCCCGTTTCTACAAAGACTTCCGTTCCTAGGCGTTCAAACTCGCGAACTCCATCGGGGGTGAGCGAAACTCTTCCTTCCGATGCTTTGATTTCTTTCGGTACACCAAGTGTTCGAATCGCCGGAGCGCCATTGCTCATGGTCCATTTATAGCGCATCGGCTGCGTTTTCTCCTAGTGCGCAACATTTCATCGTTGGAGTCGGTGGGTAGGGATTGGTTAGTGTTGTTCCATGAAATTATTCAAAAATTTCGTCGACGGTCGATACGTAGATGCGAAAGATGGGCGGACTACCGCACTAATTGATCCAGTTACTGGAAAGCAGTATGCCACCGCACCGCTTTCAGGGGAGGCGGATATCGATGCCGCGATGAAGGCGGCCGCGACAGCATTTGAAAGTTGGAAAAACACGACTCCATCGCAACGATCACTTGCTTTGTTTCGTCTTGCCGATGCGATGGAAGCCCGGATCACCGATCTCATTGAAGTGGAAATTGAAAATACCGGGAAGCCAAGGGCGATCACCTACGCGGAAGAAGTGCCGCCAATGCTTGACCAAATTCGTTTCTTCGCCGGAGCGGCGCGGATGCTGGAAGGCAAGAGCGCGGGCGAATACATGGCGAACTTCACGTCGTATATTCGACGCGAGCCGATTGGCGTGTGTGCTCAGGTCACGCCATGGAACTACCCACTGATGATGGCGGCGTGGAAGTTCGTTCCCGCAATTGCCGCTGGCAACACCGTCGTGCTAAAGCCATCCGACACGACACCTGCGTCGACCACGCTGTTGGCAGAAATAGCCTCAGAGTTTCTGCCACCTGGCGTGCTCAATGTCATCTGTGGCGATAGGGACACCGGTCGTGGAATGGTGCTCCATGACACTCCCGGAATGGTTTCCATTACCGGTTCGGTTCGCGCGGGAATGGAAGTTGCGACAGCAGCGGCCAAGAGTCTAAAACGTGTACACCTCGAATTGGGAGGAAAAGCCCCGGTCATTGTGTTTGACGACGCAGACGTGGCTGCGACCGCAGACGTGGTGGCGATGACCGGTTACTTCAACGCTGGACAAGATTGCACGGCCGCGACGCGGGTGATTGCGGCGCCAGGAATTTATCGCGATCTTGTAGATGCGCTGGCAGAGCGAGCGTCTACGACCAAGACCGGCGCACCGGACGAAGACGTGCTGTACGGACCGCTCAATAGCGAGGCGCAAATGACAAAGGTAAAGGGATTTGTCGAACGCACGCCAAAGCACGCAAAGGTTGTCGCCGGCGGCTCAAGCGTGAAGCGAGACGGTTACTTCTTCGAACCAACAGTCATTTCCGATTTACATCAAGATGACGAGATGATTCAAAACGAAATCTTTGGGCCAGTAATCACCGTGCAGCAATTCAGCGATGAAGCTGAGGCGTTGAAGTGGGCTAACGGTGTTGAGTATGCATTGGCCTCATCGGTGTGGACGAAGGATTTGGGTCGGGCGATGCGTATGACCAAGAACCTCGACTTCGGATGTGTGTGGGTGAATGCCCATATTCCGTTGGTTGCCGAAATGCCACACGGCGGCTACAAAAAGTCCGGGTACGGCAAAGATCTATC
Source organism: Ilumatobacteraceae bacterium (assembly GCA_039932495.1). Taxonomy (GTDB): domain Bacteria; phylum Actinomycetota; class Acidimicrobiia; order Acidimicrobiales; family Ilumatobacteraceae; genus UBA3006. Next base: position 5,128 of record JBDTPW010000032.1, on the reverse strand, counting down.
GGCGTATGCGCTCGACGATTACACGCGAATCAAACACGTCATGATCAACCTGCAGAGTTAGTCGGTGTCAGCAATCGAAGTCACCTATGAGCGTGGATCGGTTGAGTTGGTCAACGTCACAAAGAGTTTTGGTGAAGTCGTTGCCGTTGATTCGATAGATCTGTTGGTCAAGCCTGGTGAATTTCTTTCACTTCTCGGTCCGAGCGGTTGTGGCAAGACGACGACCTTGCGCCTACTGGCGGGATTTGAGCAGCCCGACGAGGGATTTATTCGCATCGGATCGACGTTCGTGCAGGGAGTGCCGCCGTACAAGCGTGATGTGAATACGGTGTTCCAGCACTACTCGTTGTTTCCACACATGAATGTGACCGACAATGTTGCCTACGGATTGAGGCAACGAAAGGTTCCCAAATCCGAAATCTCTGCAAAGGTTGTCGAGGCACTGGCCATGGTCAAGATGACCAAAATGGCTGGACGCAAACCGTCCCAGCTGTCCGGTGGTCAGCAACAACGTGTCGCGGTAGCCCGTGCGCTGGTCAATCGTCCAAGCGTTTTGTTGCTCGACGAACCGCTTGGGGCGTTGGATCGTAAGTTGCGCGAAGAGATGCAAATTGAATTGAAGCTGTTGCAGTCACAACTTGGAATCACTTTTATTTTCGTCACCCATGATCAGGAAGAAGCGATGTCGATGTCGAATCGCATTGCTGTCATGCTCGACGGCCACATCGAGCAGCTGGCCGATCCGGACACGATTTATGAGCAACCGACTTCGGCATTTGTCGCCGGTTTCATCGGCCGCAACAACTTCTGGCGGGGGACCATGCGTAACGACAAGGTCGAAACACTCAACGGAGTTTTTTCTCCGCTTCGCCGAGTGGAGAAGCCAGCCGAGGGGAGCGACGCCATTGTCTCGGTGCGACCGGAAATGATTGAAGTGACGGGGACCCAGCCCGAAGGCACTGGAGATATGTTGCAGGGTCGCCTGATTAGCATTTCTCACCTTGGAGATGTGCTCCAGTATGTTGTCAAAACTCAAAACACCGACCTCATTGTGTTTGTTCCGCGGCACGATGCGCCAAAGGTGAATCAGGGCGACTCCGTGTGGTGTAGTTGGCGGCGCGAGGATATGTACCTATTCGGGGCGACGCAATCCGAACTCGTATTCGCCGAACCAAGTGTGAAATGATGAAATCGTTATGACAACGGAACGACCTACCCGAATATTGATGTCGCGCACGACGGCCGACCGGATTATCGGTGCAATGAGCCGTCGCCATTTTCTTGCCGCGGCCGGGGGAAGCGCGGCCCTCGCCGCCTTCTTGGCCGCCTGCGGAAGTGACTCTGGTTCGGATACTTCAGGCGATTTTTCCAAAAGTCTCAATCTGTTTACTTGGGCAGAATACGACGATCCAGCTCTGCTCGCCTCGTGGGGTGATTTGAACATCACGATCTTCAATTCAAACGAAGAGGCAATCCAGAAACTTGTGTCGTCCGGTGGAGTGAGTGGATTCGACATCGTCGTTCCTACCGGGCCATACATTCCACAAATGGTTCGTGAAGACTTGCTCGACGAGCTGGATCTCGGTCGAATAGCCAACTTCAGCAATCTCGACGCACCGTATATCGATCAAACATTTGATCCGGGAAATAAGTATTCGGTTTGCAAAAACTGGGGCACCACTGGGTGGATTTACGACACAACCATGGTCTCAACCGATATTCAAACGTGGGCCGATTTCATCAAGGTTGTCCAGACCGAGGCAAGCGGTCAGACTTCGGTGCTCGACACGCCACCAAATTTGTGTGGGATCTACTTCTGGGCCAATGGCATCGACTGGAATACCGAAAAAACGGAAGATTTGGATGCCTGCGAAAAGTTTCTAGTCGATGACTTCGCACAACACATCAAGGCATTCGATAGTTACCCAGGAATTAACCTGACGCAGGGAAACTATGCGCTCTCCCAGGTGTGGAACGGTGACGCTCGCCAGGGACTCATTTCGGTTGAGGACGCGGGTGACGATCCGGCTCGATACAAGTGGGCGGTCGGCGCGCCGCAGACCGAACTATGGATGGACAACTGGTGCATCGCCAAAGGCGCATCGAATCTCGATGCCGCCTACGACTTCATCAACTTCATTCTCGATGTAGACAATTCGTTCACTGATATTCAATTTCATGGTTTTAATACCGGCATAAAGGGCATCGAAGAGATAGCGTCCGATATGCCATACAAGGAAATGGTCTTTTTCACAGACGAAGAAGTCGGGCGCATGCGATCGCAAACGATCACCAGTGCCCAAGATCGGCTTGTCGACATCTACAACAAGACCAAGGCAAAGGCCGGCGCCTAACTTTCGGTGGACACAACCGTCCAGCCTCAGCAAAAACGACGTGCGCGCTTTCGGGCGCCGCAAATGCTCAACGCAATTCCTTCGTGGTTGTGGTACGTCGGGCTTTTTGTTGTACCGGTTGCCTTTGTTGTTGTCGCCAGTTTTGGCAGCAAAGTGCCCGGATCGGCCGGACGAGTTGATTTTTCACATCCTTCACTTGGGCGGTACCGCGAGGCACTAGACCAAACATTGCTCACGGTCCTCATTCAGACATTGCGCACCTCAATAGTTGGCACAGCGTTGTGCCTCATTATTTCGCTTCCCGTCGCCTATTACCTGGCGACGAAGGTGTCGGAGTCAAAGCGCGGGCTTTTGCTTGCGCTGCTAATCGTTCCGTTCTTCACCAACTTTCTCATCCGCACGATGGCGTGGCGAATCGTGCTCGCTCCAAAGGGATTTATCTCCAATCTGCTCGTGGATTGGGGACTTCGCGACAGCGGGCTTAATTTGTTGGACACCCGCTTCGCTTTGCAAATAGGAGTCGTCTACAACTATTTGCCGCTGATGATCTTTCCTCTCTTTGTTGCCCTTGATCGTCTGGATCCGGCTTTGCGCGAGGCGAGTAAAGACTTGGGCGCCAATCGCTGGAAAACATTTGTCCAGGTAACTCTTCCGTTGGCGATGCCGGGGATCGTCGCCGGTCTCGTGTTGGTGTTCGTGCCACTGTCGGGTGACTACATCACGGCGGCAATTCTTGGTGGGGCAAAAGGAAATATGGCTGGGGCTCTAGTCGCCGCCCAGTTTCTACAGGCCCAAAATCCCGCACTTGGGGCGGCTGTGGCGGTCGTATTGATCGCCGCGATTCTTGCCATCCTTGGGGCCTTTGCGGTGATCGGCAAACTTACAGTTTCGGCATTACGCCGTCATCGATCTGTTGCTGTGGTCTCGAGATGAACTGGGATCTGAAGTGATGAGAGCACGCGGCGGAATCAACTTAGGCCTCGCCTTGATCACGGCGGCGACGTTGCTATTCCTATTCATTCCGATCGGATTTGTTGTTGCTCATTCGTTCACCGATGCCAGAGCATTTTTTGTCTGGGGCGGGTTCACGACGAGGTGGTATTCCTCGATGTGGCACAACTCGCAGCTAACCGACTCCGTCGTCGTTTCATTCAAGGCGGCCATTGGATCTACAGTGATCGCCGTTGTGCTCGGATCGTTTGCCGGAATCGCGCTGGCCAGACGGCCGGGAAAATGGGTTGCCGTTTTCATGGCGGTGGTGTTGTTGATTCTCACGACACCGGAGATTGTCGATGCGATCGGACTGCAACTCTGGTTCGTCAAACTTGGCGGACCATTTCGAACCGGGTTGCTCCCGCTGTGGCTCGGTCAATCGATCTTTTCCAGTGCCGTCGTGACGCTGATCGTCCGAGCGAGAATGGCTGGACTAGATGAGACGCTGGAACAGGCGGCGGCCGACCTATTTGCCACACCGCGCAAGGCGTTTATGCAAATCACTTTGCCGCTGGTGGCGCCGGCCATATTGGCTGGCGGACTACTTGCCTTTACGTTCAGCCTCGACAACGTGATCATTGCCCAATTTGTTTCATCTCCAGGTACAAGCACGTATCCGGTGTATGTCTTTGGTCTTGCCCGCTCGGTTGTCAAACCTGAAGTTGGGGCGATGGCGACGATTTTGCTTGGCGCGACTTTGGTGTCGCTCGTATTGGTCGCCATTGTGTTGCGCCGCAGCGGCGAATCAGCGAGCAAGATTGCCGCCACATTTACCGGCACAAATTAAGTGCCGACTGCTTCTCAGCAAGCGAGCATTGCAGTTGGCCCGGACAATTGTGCCGATTGGATTCTGGAAGCGGTTCGCCTAGGCGGAGCATCGATCGTTGATCCCAGCGAGGCCACCGGTCTCATTTGGGGAGACGCCTACGATCCAGTCGGATTGGATCGTCTACTAAATCAGTCTCCAGCGATCAGGTGGGTCCAGCTTCCATTTGCGGGGAGCGAAAATTTCATGCACTTGGTCAATGCCCAACGAATCTGGACAAGTGGCAAGGGCGTCTACTCCGAGCCTGTTGCCGAACTTGTGATGGGATTTCTCATCGGTGGATTGCGACACATTGTCGGATACTCGCGGACGAACTTCTGGTCGGAAGACCACGGGCGATCGTTGCACAATGGGCGCATCACAATAGTGGGAGGAGGCGGCATCGCCACCGCGTTGGTGCGCCTTTTGAAGCCGTTCAACTGTCACGTCACAGTCGTACGCAACGAAGTTCAGCCAATGCCGGGAGTTGAGATAGTGGTAGCCCCTGATCGGCTGGCCGAAACGTTGTCAGGTGCCGACGCCGTTGTGATTGCCCTAGCTCTTACTCCCTCCAGTATCGGAATCATCGGTAAAGCCGAACTCGAGTTGATGGAACCACATGCGTGGCTGATCAATGTTGGTCGAGGGCGCCACGTCGTTACCGACGATCTGGTCCAGGCGCTGCGCAACAATCAAATTGGGGGCGCCGCCTTGGATGTCACAGATCCGGAACCGCTTCCCGACGACCATCCGCTATGGCAACTTTCCAATTGCGTCGTCACCCCACATATTGGGAATACCGCAGAGATGGTGCCGCCAATGCTTTCCGAGCGAATTACCGCAAACGTGAAGCGCTACCTCGGCGGAGAGCCGCTGATTGGGTTATTGAGCGAAAAACGGGGTTATTGAGTAGGTTGTCGATCTGACCTCTTCCCGTTCGTCGTATTAGTAGGAGTCGGCACTGAGCCGAACCACT
>JBDTPW010000031.1:0-30076 GCA_039932495.1 Ilumatobacteraceae bacterium | reverse complement strand
AGAGCACTTACTCCGACCAACAGTGTGATCGCAAATGCCCGATCCTGACCGAGTCGACCGGCGATCAAACCGCTGGCGGACAAGATCAATGTTCCCACCGCAATGACGACATTGCCAATCGCCAATCTGCCAGGCGACATCGCCATTCGGCTATGACTACTCGACTGTTTTGGCGTTGAGTACGTTGGTGAATTCCGTCTCATGACTCGCCATGATGACCACAGCGCGCCGACAATGATCAGCAGAGCAGGAACTCCAGAGCCAACTGCCGCCAAAATCCTTGGGCCGGGACCGAAAACATCACGTCCGACCGGAAATTCTGCGGGATCAATAGCGGTCCTCGCGCACGAGGCGAAGACAACACCAACTGCAAACCCAGATCCTGCAATTAACCATGGCCGGACACGGTTTCCAATCGTCTTTCCCCACAGTAAGTAGACCGAGCCAAGCGCCAGCCACGACACATTGAGCACCGCCCCGCACAGGAAAAACAAACGGAAGACTTCAATCGTCCAGCCCGTACTTTCTGCCCACCACAGAGCAAGCGCCCCAAACGAAAAAAGCGTCATCGCGATACTCCAGGCCAATTCGTGAGGTTGGCGGCGGCGCAACCAGCGGTCAAATGTGGAGAGGGCAAAGGCGCATGCCACCAGTCCAGCAGCGCCAGCAATGGCGCAGTTGAGCACATTGGCAGAAGGCTGAAGGGCAATTATTCCGTGCATTGTCAGGCAGGTTAATGGTGCTGATGCTGCCCAGTTGACTTCGTGAAATCATGCACGAACGCCTACCCTTGGTGCTGTGACTGTCAACGCACCAAAGATTGGCGTTCGCACAATCCCCGATGCCGCTGTGGCTCGCTTGCCCGTCTACCTGCAGATACTCAAGGGCTTGGCAACACAACAGGTTCGCCAATTGTCAAGCGATCAACTTGCGGCACTTGCGGGTGTGAATGCGGCCAAGGTTCGCAAGGATCTCTCGTATCTCGGTAGCTACGGAACACGTGGAGTTGGCTACGAAGTTGAGTATCTGGTGTATCAAATTAAACGCGAACTCGGATTGCTCAATGATTGGAACGTTGTTCTAGTCGGCGCCGGCAATCTTGGAAATGCGTTGGCTAATTACAGCGGGTTTGCATCTCGCGGATTCTCAGTTGCAGCGATCGTCGACATCGACGACAAGAAGGTTGGCAATAATGTTGGCGGAATTCGGGTTCAACATGTCAGCGAACTGGCGGCAATAGTTCGCGATCTGTCCGTGAGCATTGGCGTTATCGCAACTCCGGTCGAGTCTGCCCAGGTTGCCGCCGACTTGCTCGTTGTAGCCGGTATCGGATCTATCTTGAACTTTGCATCTGTCGTTTTGTCGGTGCCCGATCACATTTCTGTGCGAAGTGTCGATCTTGGAGTTGAACTGCAAATACTGGGATACTACGAACAGTTGAATCGTCGAGAGGTGGCAGCGTGTCAATAGTGGTGATGGGGATTAACCATCGATCCGCTCCGCTTGACGTGATCGAACGTGTAAGCATCGCCGACGACGCGTTACCAAAAGCGCTTGCAGGTCTGGTACTGCGCGACAATGTTCGAGAAACGGTTGTACTTTCCACATGCAACCGCACTGAGGTGTACGTGGTGGCTGAAAAGTTTCACGGGGCATACGCAGATGTGCGCGATTTCTTTTGTGAAATTTCCGGCCTATCGGCCGACGAGCTTCATCCACACTTTTATAGCCAACACGATGAGGTTGCCGTTGCTCATCTTTTTGACGTCGCCTGCGGACTCGATTCGGTAGTTATCGGTGAAAGCGAAATCTTGGGACAGGTAAAACTTGCTTGGGAGAAGGCCCGCGACCAAACAACCGCTCGGACGACTCTCAACTTGCTGTTTCGCCACGCTGTTGAAGTAGGAAAACGGGCTCGTACGGAAACGGCAATCGGTTCTTCAACGGCATCAATTTCGCACGCAGCGGTGGAGATGGCTAGGGAATCGCTCGGTTCATTGAGTGGGCGTCGAATGCTCGTCGTTGGGGCCGGCGACATGGGAACAGGAATCGCCCGCGCCCTAAGCGGCGCCGGGGCAACAGACATCGTCGTTCTAAATCGGAGTAGCGAGCGAGCGGCCAAGCTCGCCGAGCGAGTTGGTGCCGTTGTTGGCGAATTCAGCGACTTGGCGACCGCTCTATCGACGGCCGATGTCGTGCTTACATGTACAGGGTCAGGCGAAATCATCATTACCGAACACATGGTCAGAGATGCGCGTAAGTCGGAGAAGCCGTTGCTCATAGTCGACATTGCTATGCCGCGTGACGTAGAACATACGGTTGGTGGTCTTAGCCGAGTGACATTGCGTGACTTAGATGACTTGCGCGATTGGGCGCAGACCGGAATCGAGGCGCGACAATTGGAGGTAGGGCAGGTGCGCGAAATTATTGCCGATGAGGTCGAGCGATTTGGCCAAGACTTGGTTGCGCGTCAGGCCGCCCCATTGATTGCCGAATTACATGAACGAGCAGAAACAATTCGCCAGGCCGAAATTGATCGGTATTCGTCACGACTTGGCGATCTCACCGATGCCCAACGCGAACACATCGACGTACTGACAAAGTCGATCGTTGCCAAATTGCTGCATTCGCCAAGCATGCAACTTAAAAACAGCGCAGGCACTCCTCAAGGTGAGCGAATTGCGGCGGCACTGCGTGATCTGTTCGATATTGCGTGACCTGACACTCGCATGATCCGTCTCGCCACTCGATCGAGTGCGCAGGCACGTACACAATCCGAGGTAATCGCCAAGGCGATAACAACCTTGTCCGGCGGAGAGCACGTCGAACTTGTTTTCGTTGAAACGCTCGGCGATCAGAAGGCAGACGTTCCCCTCCATGTCATTGGCGGCCAAGGGGTATTTGTCAAGGAAGTTCAAAACGCTGTGCTCGAAGGACGCGCAGACATTGCCGTGCATTCGGCCAAGGACCTACCGTCGTTCTCAACACCGGGACTTGTTGTTGGCGCGTGGTGCGAGCGTCGCGACGCTCGAGACGCATTGGTTGGGTCTCGACTTGATGACCTTGCTGTTGGGGCAACGGTGGCCACAGGCTCTGTTCGTCGGACCAAACAATTGAGCATCATCCGCCCAGATCTGCAATTTGTCGAATTGCGGGGCAACATACACACGCGGTTGAAGAAGATTCCCGACGGTGGGGCAATCGTCATGGCCGTTGCCGCATTGCAGGTACTCGATCTCACCAACCAGATCGCCGAGATTCTTGATCCCAATGTTGTTGTGCCGATGATCGGTCAGGGATGTGTTGCCGTGGAGTGTCGGACGAATGATCGGTCGACTCAGGATGTGCTCAAACTTGTCGATCATCTTCCGACTCGACGAGCGGTCGAAATTGAACGCACGTTCTTGGCCGAACTCGGCGCCGGATGCAGCATGCCAGTTGGTGCCTATGTTGACGAAGACGACGTATTGACCACATTCATGGCCTCGAGTGCGGAAATTGATGCGCGCTGGGTGATCCTTCGAGAATCGCTGGCGGGCATGTCAGACCCGTATCAATGTGCCGTCGACATGGCGCGCAAATCGCGAGATTCGGTGTCATGACCACAGATGCACTCCTCGGCAAACGCATCGTCATCACCAGACCGGCAAACCAATCGGTCACGCTGATCGATTTGCTCAAGCGCCACGGCGCGATTCCTCTACACGTTCCTCTGATTGAGATTTGTCCGCCAAGCGACAACGGAGTTTCATTGCGGCGGGAAGTCGCCAACCTTGACACGTTCGATTGGGTCGTCGTGACATCGGTCAATGGAGCATCGGCATTCACTGACGAGTTACACAAGCAAGAAAGAGAGAAACTCCCGCAAATTGCCGCAATTGGCAGGGCCACGAACAAAGCGTTGGGTTCAATTGCCGATTTCGTTCCGTCTACCGCTCGAGGAGACGTTCTTGCCGCGGAATTTCCAGTTGGCAGTGGGCGAATGCTCCTTGTTCGACCTGAAAATACCGATGGAGTAATTGCAGCATCTCTAAAGTCGCGCGGCTGGAAAGTGATCGAGGTTGCCGCCTATCAAACCCGAATGGTTCGGCCAGACCCGGATGCGATTGCCGACGCAATTAATGCAGATGCGCTCGTGTTGGCCTCTGGTTCGGCCGCCCGGTCGTGGGTTCAAAGCGCCGGCACACATTCTCCGCCAATTGTCGTGGCGATTGGACAGTCCACCGCGGCCGTTTCGAAATCAATTGGAATCAGCATTATGCAAGTGACCGCTGAACCAACGCCCGCGTGTGTTGTGGAAACTCTTGCCAACATTTTCGCACGTCACCACCCGTAACCTTTGAGCATGGCGTTTCCGGTCCATAGGCCTCGAAGATTGCGCCAAAACTCGGCGATTCGCGATTTAGTGGCAGAGGTCAATCTTGGTGTGCACGATCTTGTCGCACCGCTATTTGTTCGCCAGGATATTTCCACCCCGAAGCCGATCGCATCCATGCCGGGGGTGATGCAACACACTCGCGAGTCGTTGCGTAAGGAAGTTCATCAACTTGCCGAACTCGGAGTTCCGGCGGTCATCCTGTTCGGAGTACCGACGACAAAGGATGAAATTGGCTCCGGTGCATTTGATCCCAACGGAATCGTTCAAGTCTCGCTGCGCGAACTTGCTGACGATCTCGGTGATCGAATTGTGCTCATCTCGGATTTGTGTGTCGATGAGTACACATCGCACGGTCATTGTGGTGTGCTCGATAAACATGGAGATGTTGACAATGACGCGACGCTTGACGTGTATTGCCGTGCCGCCCTCGCCCAGGCTCAAGCCGGCGCGCGAATAGTTGCGCCTAGTGGAATGATGGATGGCCAAGTTGGAGCGATTCGAAGCGCATTGGATGGTGCAGGCTTCGTCAATGTAGCGATCTTGGCCTATTCGGCAAAGTACGCATCAGGGCTTTACGGGCCATTTCGTGACGCGGTGGATGTGCAAATTTCGGGTGGGGGTAATCGCAAGGGCTATCAACAGGATTGGCGCAACGTTCGCGAGGCGTTGCGCGAAGTCGATGACGACATCGAACAGGGCGCCGACATTGTGATGATCAAGCCGGCGATGAGTTATTTGGATGTCATCGCCGCAGTGCGGGCGAGAGTAAATGTTCCCGTCGCGGCATATCACGTGAGCGGCGAATACGCGATGGTCAAAGCGGCCGCCGACAATGGATGGATCGATCACGATTCGGTAGTCGTTGAGCAGCTCACCGCCGTCAAACGTGCGGGTGCCGACATTATTCTCACGTATTTTGCGCGCTGGTTCGCCGAACAGAATCAATAATCGCGTGACGATTCCATTATGTGACGAAGTCAAGTGCGTTTCGGCCGGCTGTACTGCAACGGTCTGCGTTGGGGCTGGCATCGCCTCAAATCACGAATTCTTTCAACGATCTCTGCTGGCAATACCCGGCGGGGTAAATAGTTCGATTCGAGCGTTCAAGGCAGTGGGTGGGGAACCATACGTTGTCGCTCGTGGCGAAGGTCCTTATGTATTCGATGTCGAGGGCAAGCGCTACATCGACCTCGTGCAAAGTTATGGCGCAATAATTTTGGGGCACGCGCATCCTGCAGTTACTGCGGCACTTCGTACCGTCGTCGGGGATGGCACATCATTTGGTGCGCCAACTGCACGAGAGATGAAACTGGCAGAAGCAATTCGTGAACGTGTGCCGAGTTGTGAACGAGTTCGTCTAATGAACAGCGGCACAGAGGCGACGAGCACCGCGGTTCGCCTTGCCAGGGGAGCAACGGGTCGAAAGCGGATCATTACGTTTGCCGGAAACTTTCACGGGGCAACCGATGCCCTGCTTGCCGCAGGTGGAAGTGGAATTGCAACGCTTGGTATCCCCGGCACCGCGGGTGTACCAGAGGAAGCGGTTGCCAACACACTGGTTGTTCCGTACAACATTGTTCCCCAAGTTGGCACCGATGTCGCTGCCGTCATCGTCGAGCCCATCGCCGCGAACATGGGAGTGGTCGCACCCGACAACGGATTCCTCGAGGGTCTGCGCCAAGCGTGCGATCGTGCAGGGGCTCTACTCATATTCGATGAGGTGATCACCGGATTTCGCATTGGCACGGGCGGAGCCCAAGCAAAATACGACGTGCGTCCAGACATCACATGCTTCGGCAAAGTGATTGGCGGGGGATTACCAATCGGCGCGATAGGCGGATCGAAGTCGGTAATGGAACACCTAACACCATTGGGCAAGGTGTTTCATGCCGGAACGCTGGCGGGAAATCCGTTGGCCACGGCGGCCGGTCTTGCCGCGCTGAATGAGTTGACGCCCGATGTGTACATGGAACTCTCCGCGCGAGCGCGCTCGCTGTCGGCGTTATTGCGCGAGGCGTGCGGTGCGGCGGGAATGACGGCGCAGTTCCCCGTTGTCGGCACCCTCGTGGGAATGTATTTCGGTCACACAGTGCCGACAAATTTTGACCAAGCAAAGACGACGGACGAAAGAATGTACTCCAGATTTTTTCATGCGATGTTGAAAAATGGCGTGGCCTTGGCGCCAGGCGCGTATGAGGCCCTGTTCGTCGGTGTCGGTCACACCGATGCGGTGCTCGGCCAACTTGCCGACGCCGCCAATGCCGCGGCAATCGCGGCGATGGAAAGTTAGCGATACCCATGCGTCAATTGCTCTCGGCCAGATTGTGGATCGCCATCGGGATTCTTGTTGTTCTTGGCGCGGGTCTGTTCGTCGTGTTTACGCTCACGAACAACGAGTCAGCCCAAGTGGTCGACGCTCCCGAAACTCATTCGATCGATCTCATCGCCTCAGTGTCCAATCCTCAGGCCGATGCAGGATGGACCGTAGTCAATGGCAAGACAACCGGTCAGGCCTCGCCAATTCTCGACGACGGACGCATGATTCGAATTATCCCCAACACCCCAGGCGAAATTTCTTGCACCGATCTGACGACGCCGTCTAGTTGTGTGCTGCTTGCCGACACGTTGGGCGGAGCAATTGTGTGGTTTACGCTGCTACCCGCCGATTCTGTGGAACCGCTAACTCGTCTCGAACTACCCGCCGTCGTCGACATGCTCGATGGGGGAAACCTTGGAGTGTTGACCAACGGATGGATTGTCAAATTGGCGACCCCGACCAAGCGAACATGTGAAACCGCAACTTTGACTTTGCGAGAATTCATCACCATGTTCTCGCCAGATCACAGCAAATCAATCTTGGATTTGATCGCCGATGAGATCAGCGAGGTGGTGTGTACGTAGTGGTTCGCGCTTAGTTGGGGAATCCAGGACCGAACACGATGAGCACGACCAATCCAGCGGCGACGCCTAGCACCAGCGCAAATGACGCCGCTTTCGATCCGTCGTGCAAATGAGGAATACCAATACGAGATCGAATTGACAAATTCGAATGGAGTGAATAACGGCCCGGGCCAAAATAGGCGACCGCGAACGCCATCACCGCATAGGCGATCCATCCGTTATAGGCGATGAATCCGCCGGCCCAGCTGAGCGCAAATACTCCGTTTAGAGAAATCCCGATCACGCCGGCCGCTGCGAGCGGGGTCAGCAGTCCAACGACGAGTAGCACTCCTGCCACAATTTCTGTACCCGTTAGCAGCCACGACAACGCCGTGGTCTGTTCGTATCCAAGAACTTTGAGAAATTGTTCTAGACCGCCCATGCCCGGCGGATCTGTGCCACCGAACCATCCAAGTTTGGTCATTCCTTGGGCAAAGAAAATTAGCCCGAGGATGCCGCGAAGCAGCAACAATACAAAGTCATGGTATGCACCTCTAGCGAGGCCAGTTCTCGAAGCATCGACCACGTTGCGAAACTAGCACCACTCCCGAATCCACTCAAGTAAAAAATTTCGACTAAGCGTCAGGCATACGTCGAACGATTGCCGCGGCGGCCTTGTACGCGGCCTCCGCCGGACCAGTTTCATCGGGTCGCAGCAAATTGGCCATGATCCGCAACACCCACTCCATCAGCGTTCGGCTTTGGATCCCGACCCGAGAAAGTTCGCGCATCAATGCAGGACGACCAATGACCCGAGCAAATAGGCGAGCGACCTTGAAATAATCGCCGTACTCTTCGTCGATTCGTTTCTGGTACTGGTCAAGTGCGAAGTCATCGCCGCTGTCGAGGGCGTCGTGAAGAACCTCACTCGCTGTACGCGCGGTTTCATAGGCGTAATCGATGCCCTCGCCATTAAACGGATTCACGCTGCCGGAAGCATCGCCGACGACGAGAAAATTTGGCCCCACCTTTGGTCCAACCGATCCACCCATTGGAATTTTCCCGCTCGTTGCCTTGCATTGCGGCTGATCTGGATTGATTCCCCAGCGATCGGCGATCATGTGCGCATAACTCGTAAGCAAATGCGATGTGTTGACATCCTTGAACTTTTTAAACGTCGACAACAGCCCTACCCCGATGTTGATCGTTCCATCCCCAACAGGGAAAATCCATCCATAGCCCGGCATCGAATTTCCATTTCGATCTTTGACATCGAGCGCCGATTCGATCCACGGTTCGTCGTGTCGGGGGCTTTCCCAATAGGTACGTATCGCCGTTCCGTACGGCCATGACTTGGTACGCGATGTACCCAACGCCCGGCCAAAGCGACTGTTCGCACCATCGGCAACCACCACATACTTTGAGCGAATCTCAAATGTCTCGTTGGCGTTGTGGTCCGTAACATTCGCTCCGCAAACCTTGCCTCGCTCAAAAATCGGTGACAACGCCTCGTGACCTTGGAGCAACGTTGCACCGGCCCGTTGCGCATTGAGGGCGACCATTTCGTCAAGTTCTCTTCGGCGCACGACGTAACCGTGTTGCGGATAAATCGGATGACTTGGCCAGAGCAATTCGAGTTCCTTGCCATGTGCGGTGGCGCGCAATCCCTCGAAGCGATGAAATTTCGCCAACTGATCACCGATGCCCATGTCGTTGATCTGTTTCACCGCCCGCGGAGTTAAACCATCCCCACATGTCTTTTCGCGAGGAAAGTGTTTGCGTTCGACGATGATCGGCCGATGACCCATGTTGGCCAACCAAAATCCGGCCGCTGCTCCTGCCGGTCCACCGCCGATGACGAGCACATCGGTTTCGATTGTTTGCCGAGGCGCTAACACGCGTTCAGCGTACGGTCACTGCCTAAGTTTCGACGGTGCTATGAACCAGACGACACAGCACGCGGTGTAGTACCCACTGCCGCGGGCGGGTCAGGCAATCCCTTAAACGTCTCAGCAAGAGTGTCGAAGTCAGTTGTACCGGCAAGAAGCGCGGCGTAGATCTCCGAAGTTGGCGCGCACCAGCGATCGTATTCTTTCGACCACTCCGTACTTGTCGGTATCGCACCGCTAACGGTGTAGCGCTCGTGACACACAACTCCCAGAATTTCTGCATCGGTTAAGCCGCCGCCACCCTTTGCTCCTTGCTGAGGCATCGGATTGCCGTTATATGAAAGAGGTGCGTGCGCTCCGCCTTCTCGATCGGGATTGCCGTAGATGGCGAGTCCATTGGTGACAAATGCCTGACTACCGGTATAAACGAAATTGAGCATGTCCTCGATTTTGGGAAATGTTTTCAGCACCTCGCCTTGATACAACACTCTTCCCGCGCCGCCTTGGCCGTCCGCACCATGACAACCCGCGCACGAACCAAAAAGTGTCGCGCCAATCGCCAATGGACCTTCGACGGTTTTTTCCTGTGGACGCAAGGCAAGTAAGTAAATGAATGCCCACAGAGGCAGCAAACTGAGTGTTGCCATCGCCCAAAACGGGATCTTCTTTCGAGACTTAGCGGCAACAACATAGGGCGGGTCGGGAGGTGGTGGCAATGGGGCAACGGGAGCACTTGGTGCAACCGGATCCTTGACAACCGCCGCGCTCGGCGCAGATTCAATGCTTCCCGTCGGCGCGGGAGCATCAGCCGGCTTGGCAACTTCTGAACCACCCAAGGATTCTCGGCGCTCTTGTGAGCGCTTGAGCAGGTGTTCTGGAATTTCTGTCACGAGAGTCCTTTTTGAGACTGGATTGGTTACGGTTTTTGCAAGAGCATCTATAAGACATCTACAAGATTAGACACGACGCAACAATCCCGCGCGAGTGTGCAACGTCACAGGTTTGCACGAATGCACATACTCAGTTCTTTCGCCTTGGCACACCCAATCGGACTAGGGTTATAAGGGAATTAGCGACGAAAGGTACCCCTGCGACCCATGCTGGCGATCGACATTCTCAAATGGCCAGGTGTGAATCAGCCATTCATTTTTTCGGTCCTGCTCACGGCCGGCTTGGCATACCTAGTTATACCAATTGGAAAGCGTCGACCGATAAATCGTCAGATCACATGGGGAGAAGCGATGATCGGCGGGTTGTTCATTTTCACCTTGCTGTTCCTCGCGTTCGGCGTTGTGCCCCATCAGTTCATCGACCATGCGGATCGAAATCTTGGTTGGCGCAGGGACAAGATCGTGTACGGGCCATTTGGAATCCTCAAACCAAAGGCTCTCAACGGACCTTTCCCATTCACCATTAGTTATGAAGCGCTTCGCGACATTGTCGTTGTCGGAATTCATGCGGTCAATATCGGGGCGATGATCTTTCTCTTTTCCTGGTGGCAGAAACGTGGTGTTGTCAAGCCAAAGGAAATCGAAACTTCAACATACGGCCGTCCGCTAGTGAAGACGAGCTGATTGATCATGACAAAGACCGATGCCAATCCACCGATGCCCGAGTGGTCATCTGAGTATGAACTTGTCGAAGTTGATAACGCGTATCTCTCCAAAGCGGTTAAACCAAAGCAATTCATCCACATTGATCAAAGCGAATGCATCATGTGCGAGGGATGTGTCGACATCTGCCCGTGGAAGTGCATTCACATGGTCACACCAGAGGCGATCGCCGAAGCACAAGGCACGGAAATGCCTGGTTTGGATCCTTCGGACAAAGTCTTGTTCATTATCGACGACGATGTCTGCACTCGATGTGCGCTGTGCGTCGATCGCTGTCCGACCGGCGTGATCATCCTCGGCAAACTTGGAACCCCCGGCGTAACGGGTGATCTACATGTACGCACAGATCAACACGGCTATGCCTACGGACTGCGCTTCTAGGGAGACGAACCATGGCCAGCACCGTTGATGAAGCGCCTCGAGTCTCGATGAAGGAGCGCGCGGCCAAACTTGGCAAGTCCGTCCAATCAAGCCAGGCGTGGAACTCGATCATGCGTCCCGGGTCGATATTCCGCAAGGGATATACGGACTCGCCGCGCAATCGTTCGTACGTGATTATGAACTCGGTGTTGTATCACTTGCATCCGGTCAAGGTGAAGCGCCACGCCGTCAAGGTCAGTTACACACTCTGCCTTGGTGGTTTGAGTTTCTTTTTGTTCATTCTCCTCACCGTGACGGGCATCTTCCTAATGTTCTTCTATCGACCGACGGCGACAAATGCGTGGGAAGACATTCAGTCACTGCAAACCTCTGTGACGTTTGGGTTGATGGTACGCAACATGCACCGATGGGGCGCTCACCTGATGGTGTTGAGTGTGTTTTTGCATATGGCGCGCGTGTTCTATCACGGCGCGTACAAGGCGCCCCGCGAGTTCAACTGGGTTGTCGGCGTCATCTTGCTAGTACTCACGCTTATGCTTTCATTTACCGGATACCTCTTGCCGTGGGATCAGCTGGCACTGTGGGCGGTCACCGTAGGAACAAACATGATTGGTTATTCGCCGGTCATCGGTTCGCAGGTTCGGTTCGTCCTGCTTGGCGGTACGGAAATTGGAGCAGAAACTCTGCTGCGTTGGTATGTATTGCACGTGTTGCTCTTCCCATTCATCACGGTGATTTTTTTGGCGATCCATTTTTGGAGAGTGCGCAAAGACGGCGGAATCTCGGGGCCACTCTGATGACAGAAATTCCAGAGCACCTACTTAAGAGGGCCCAAGCGGCCCGCGAAAAGGCGGCCGCCGCGAGCAATGAGCCATCCGCCCAAGGTGGTGTGGACTCGGCTGGTGCGACCGACGCAGGTTCGGCCGCCGCTGATCCGAGAATTCCTCAAGACTTGCTCGATCGGAGCAAGGCCGCACGCCCAGGCGGTGTCGCCGTAGCCGATCGGCAAACCGCGGTTGTTCGCCTTGACCCACAGACGGCTGGGCCACTCGGTACCGGACCTGGCGGTCACACTCAGCGCCTGCTCACAGTCGTCAAATCAGGTTCGATTCAAGATGTCAAAGCAATTCCAATTGACAAGGTGCACACGTGGCCGCATCTGTTAGCAATCGAGTTTGTTGCCTCGCTTGCATGTACCGCATTTCTTTTCATCTTCTCTTGGTTTGTAAATGCGCCGTTGCTGCAGGCCGCAAACTTCAATCAGACGCCAAACCCATCAAAGGCGCCGTGGTACTTCTTGGGATTGCAGGAATTGTTGACCATGTTTCATCCGATGATTGCTGGCGTGACAATTCCCGGTGTCGGAATTATTGGTTTGATGCTTGCCCCATTTGTAGATAAAAACCCATCGATCAAACCGGAGGATCGCAAATTCATCACAAGTATGTTCACCGTCTTTCTCATGTTTTGGGCGATCCTGGTAATCATCGGATCATTCTTCCGCGGGCCAGGATTCAACTTCACGTTTCCTTGGCGTGACGGAATTTTCTTCGATCTCTAAATCGGAACAAAAATGTCAACCACCTCAATCATCATCAGCGCGGTCGTCGTTATCGTCGCTCTCGGCTTGGGAGTAGTTCTTACCGCATCGCGCCGAACCGACTCGCGCGGAGTTGGTGCGCTGTCGCGGGAAACGCGACGGAAGGATCGCGGCAATGACTCCGAATCGGTAGCGACTGGACGCGAGGTTGAATCCGCCGCCGTTGCCGGTCGAAGTGTCGCCGTTGTTGCCAAACCATTGCCAAATGTTGTGCCGTGGACACCACCAGATGTCGAGGCAGTCGGAGTAACCCGCCGTCAATTTTTCAACAGAGCAACGGTCACCTTGATGAGCGCAAGCCTCGGCGGCTTTGGTGCCGCGGTGATCGCATTTCTGTGGAGAGGAGCGGTCGGCGGCTTCGGATCCAAAGTGACCGTCGGCAAGGTTGAGGACGTCATCACCGAAATCCGGGCAAACAAAGGTTTCCTCTACGTACCGCAGGCCAGGTCGTGGGTAACGGAGTATCCAGCCGAGGCTTTGCCGAAGGCAAAAGTTACATATGCCAAGCAGCCTCCCGTATTGGCAGGGATGGAAGCCGGACTCGTTGCCCTATACCAGAAATGTCCGCACCTTGGTTGTCGAGTGCCTACATGCGCCACCTCGCAGTGGTTCGAATGCCCGTGCCATGGTTCGCAATACAACCGGGTCGGCGAAAAAAAGGGTGGACCGGCGCCACGGGGAATGGATCGGTTCGGCGTATCCCTGACCAATGATGTCTTGGTCATCGATACGAGTTCGGTGTTTATCGGACCGGCAATTGGCACCAACACAACGGGTCAGGAAGCAGAAGGCCCGCACTGTGTGACAAGCCTCGGCGGTCACGGATGATATTTGCCGATACCACAACAAGCATCGCTTGGTTCATACTCGTCGTCTCAGTGTTGGGATGGACCATCTATCTGATAACCAATTCCCGTCGCGGACGGGCAGAAATTGGTTCGGAAATCGAACTTGCTGCGAATCGCAAACTTTATTACGACGACGACATTCTGGAAGGCAAAAAGATCGAGCGGACGCAATTGATCGGAATTGCCTTTCTAGCCATCATCACAGTTGCGTTGCCTCTCTATTGGATCCTCGAGCCAAGTCGCGAGGCTGGAGCCACGGTCGATTTCCAGCATCGTTTTGAAACCTGGGGAAGCCGGTTGTTTGTGCCGACGGCAAGCGGTGGTTTCAATTGTTCGGGATGTCATGGCGGAATGAAGGCATCTGGCGGAGTATCGAGTTACGTGATTACCGATTCGGCAACAGGTGAAGTCAAGCCGGTCGATTGGAAGGCCCCAGCGTTGAACACTTTGTTTTATCGTTACACCGAATCTGAGGTGCGATTTATTCTTGAGTACGGTCGGCCATTTTCGCCGATGTCGGCATGGGGGCTCGCCGGAGGCGGTCCGCTAAACGATCAACAACTTCAGACATTGATCGAATACATACAGAGCATTCAGATCCCCCGTGAGGATTGCCCGAAGGTAAATGATGATCCGCGGCTCTGTGAGGGCGGGCATTTGCCCAAGGCCGAACAAGATGCGATCCAAACGGAAGCCGAGCGATTGGTCGCCAACAAAACGTATGCGACACTCGGTGAAGCGTTGTTCAACCTTGATCTCGGCAGTGGCAACTTCTCTTGCGCCCGTTGCCATACCAAAGGTTGGTCATACGGCGATCCACAAATCAGTGGCGGCGGTGCGCTCGGCCCCAATCTCACCGGCGGCTCGACGGTGCGCCAATTTCCGCAGAAGTCCGACATGCTTGCCTTCATTCAAGGCGGCAGTGAACTAGGCAAACGATACGGCGAACAGGGACAAGGCAGCGGTCGAATGCCTTCATTCGGAGCGATGCTGACTACTGAGCAGATCAGTGCAATCGTCGATTACGTGCGAGGACTATAGATGCTCTCGACTCTTATCGCCGTTGCCTGGAAGCCCGAATTACACGGGATAGTTGTCATCATCATCGCTCTCGTTGTATTCGTTGGCGGCCCTTATTTAGTCATCGGAACAAACGTCGGAGCAAGACTCGGGGTGCTCATTATCCTTGCCGGTTTTTTTGGCTGGCTCATGGTGATGGGTCTGATTTGGTGGACATATGGCATCGGTCTGAAGGGCCCAGCACCTTCATGGGATCCGGCTAGTCCAATCACGATCATTCGCGACACATCCGAATTCGAAAATGCAGGTCTCGTATCGTCTTCGATCACCACGACTGGTGAGCCACTTACCGACGCCGCCAATGCGTCACATGCTCTTCAACGCGACGGCTGGCATTTATTGGACGAGGCAGATCCGCAGCGGGGACAAGCGGTCGCATCCTCCGATGAGATATTGCTAGTCGAAGCCAAGGAGTTTCTCGCTGGCGAATTTCTCTCCGTGGCCGTGTACGACCGCGGTGGCGAGCGATGGCCGAAGATCAATGACTCCCTTGACTTCGTCGCCTTCTTTCACAAACCGCACTACGCCCTGGTCGAAGTTGCGCCAGTCATTCCTCAGCGAGTCGAACCGGGTCGTGCCCCTGCAAGACCCGTGGTCGACCCCACAAAACCGCATCGATACGTCTATATGCTGCGCGATCTAGGCGCCAAGCGTCAACCGGCGATGTTCATTGCTCTCGGTTCGGGACTTATCTTTTTCATGCTTTGCTGGGTATTGCATCGACGCGATCTCGCACTGCGGGTCAACCTTTCGGCTGAACGCTCGCTGACGAAGGTCTAAGTCGTGGGTCAATACCTACCGATTGTCGTGTTACTAATTCTGGCGGCCATATTTGGGCTGTTGAGTTCGATGGCGTCCAAGTTGTTGGCACCCAAGCGCCCAAGCAGCGCGAAATCTGCGCCGTACGAATGCGGGATTGTGCCAAGCCGTGAAGCACCGGAACGATTTCCCGTGAGTTTCTACATCGTGGCGATGCTTTTCATCATGTTCGACATTGAGATCATCTTCGCCTATCCATATGCGGTCAGTCGAAAGGAACTTGGCTCGTTTGCCTTCTTCGAGATGGTCGCATTCAGCGTCGTCTTTTTCGCCGCCTTCATCTACGCCATAGCCCGCGGAGCATTGGATTGGGGACCGTTGCAGCGAGCGAGGCGCATGAATCAATTCGACGACGCGGACATTACTTTGCTTACAGAACCAAGTTACTCAGTGCGAATTGTCGGCACTGATGGTCGCCATGACGATGAACAGGTTTCGGTGTAATGGGAACAGTGCGCAATGTTCTCGATGGCGGACTCGGTGGACTCGAACTGAATTTCCTCACCGGCCGCATCGAAGATGTCGTCAAGTGGTCGAGATCGAGATCCAGTTGGGGCGTCACGTTTGGTTTGGCTTGCTGCGCGATCGAAATGATGGCAACCGGTACAGCCCATTACGATCTTGCTCGCTTTGGGATGGAAGTGTTTCGCGCCTCACCACGACAGGCCGACATCATGATCGTGGCGGGACGCGTGAGTCAGAAGATGGCTCCGGTATTGCGTCAGGTGTACGACCAAATGATGGAACCAAAATGGGTCATCTCGATGGGAGTATGTGCGAGCAGTGGCGGAATGTTCAACAACTACGCCATCGTCCAAGGCGTGGATCAGATTGTTCCCGTCGACGTGTACGCCCCGGGTTGTCCGCCTACGCCGGAGACCCTCATTCACGCAATCGAGACGTTGCATCAACTGATCGAAGATGGCGAAATAGTAAAGCGACGATCGGCAACCGGCGCAGGTGCAGGCGTCCATGTTCAGGAAATTCCGGCAGGAAGTATCACTCCAGTCATTCTTGGATCGAAGTAGTCAGTGTCAGCTACCGAAATTCACGGCTCGCCTCACATTCTGAGCGTTGGGCAGGATGTGCTGTTCGTGGCCAAGGATCGCTATATCGAGACGATGAGAAATCTTGCACTAGATGGATTTGAGATGTGTGTTGATCTCACGGCCGTCGATTTTCTGACTCATCCAGGGCGCTCGTTGCCACCGGGTGTCGACGCCGAGCGATTTGAGGTTGTGGTCAACCTGTTGTCAATGAGTCTGCACAAACGGTTACGTCTTCGGGTGCAAGTGAGCGAGGCGGACCCGATCATCGACTCGGCTTTCGAAATTTATCCAGGCACCGAGGCGATGGAGCGCGAGGTGTTCGACATGTTTGGCATCTCGTTTCGCAATCACCCTGACCTCACACGAATCCTTATGCCGGAAGACTGGGATGGGCACCCTCTGCGCAAGGATTATTCCCAGGGTCAGATTCCGGTTCAATTCAAGGGCGCGACAACATGACCGACATCGACGATGTCATTTCGGCTGACACCTTCGAGGGTCGTCAGGAAATGCAACCGCGCAAGGTGCTTTCGCCGAGAGAGGTTCTACGCGAAGTCGGCGCGGTATTAAGGATGAGCGAGGCCGATGCTGCTCTCCTTTCCGAATCGGCAACGGAAGTAGCAGAAGACCAAACCATGATCATCAACATGGGACCCCAACATCCAAGCACCCACGGCGTATTGCGGCTCATGCTTGAACTTCAGGGCGAAACGGTATTGCGCTGCAAACCAATCATCGGATATTTGCACACCGGAATGGAAAAGACGGGCGAGTCGCTGACGTTCATGCAGGGCGGAACCAACGTCACCCGAATGGATTATGTTTCGCCGCTGAACAACGAACTCGTATTTTCCATGGCGACCGAAAAACTTCTCGGTATCGACGGCGATATTCCCGAGCGTGCGGTGTGGATGCGAATGTTGCTTTCAGAACTGAATCGAATGAGCAGTCATCTGCTGTTCATGGCCACGAACGGCATGGATATCGGGGCGGTCTCGATGATGCTGTACGGCTGGCGCGAACGCGAGGAGGTGCTGCGCTTCTTCCAGAAAGTTACGGGACTGCGAATGAACCACAATTTCATTCGACCGGGTGGGGTAGCGGCGGATCTGCCGCCCGAGTGGCGCGACGATGTGCTGGCGATTCTCGACATGCTGCCGGCGCGACTTGCCGAATATGACACATTGATGTCTGGTCAACCAATTTGGCGCAATCGTTTGCAAGGGGTAGGAGTGATCACCCAGCAGGAGGCGGTCGCCCTTAGCGCAACTGGCCCAATCTTGCGAAGCACCGGAGTCTCATGGGATCTGCGGCGAGATATGCCATACCTGCACTATGACGAGATGGAATTTGATGTCATCGTCGGAAAGCACGGCGACTCGTATGATCGCTACGCCATTCGTCTCGAAGAAATCCGAGAATCTATGAAAATCGTGCGTCAGATTCTCGAGCGGATGCCAAGTGGTGACTTTCGGATTCAGAACAAGAAGGTGACTCCGCCACCTCGAGCAAGGATTGACGAGTCGATGGAGGCCCTCATACATCATTTCAAGATCTTCACCGAAGGATTCAAAGTTCCCGAGGGCGAGGTGTACATGGCAATCGAGAGTCCGCGTGGGGAAATCGGGTGTTACATCGCCAGCGATGGTTCGGCCACGCCGTATCGGATGCATGTGCGTGCCCCATCGTTCGTCAATATCCAGACCCTTCCCCACATGATGCGCGGCGGTCTTGTGGCCGACGCGGTGGCCGTCATTTCATCAGTCGATCCCGTGCTTGGTGAGGTGGACAGATGAGCCGACTGAGCGATGCAAATGTCACGCTTGCCAAGGAGATCATTGCCCGATTTCCTCGACCAAAGTCGGCGATGATTCCGCTATTGCATCTGGCCCAAGAA
This sequence comes from Ilumatobacteraceae bacterium, assembly GCA_039932495.1. GTDB lineage: Bacteria > Actinomycetota > Acidimicrobiia > Acidimicrobiales > Ilumatobacteraceae > UBA3006. Next base: position 11,642 of record JBDTPW010000031.1, on the reverse strand, counting down.
CAAGACGGACACGTGAGTAACGAGGCGATGGTCCACATCGGTGAATTGATTGGCGTCACTCCCGCCGATGTGTACGGAACCGCCAGTTTCTATGAGATGTTCAAGTTTGAACCAATCGGCAAATACTGCATCAACATTTGTACGAACATTTCCTGTCAGTTGGTTGGTGCGTGGAACCTTCTGCACCATGCGCAAGACACGCTCGGGATCAAGGCGGGAAGTACCACAAACGACGGCATGTTCACGGTGGAAGATGTTGAGTGCATTGCCGCCTGCACCGAAGCGCCGGCACTCCAGGTCAACTACCGATACCGCTACAAGGTCACCCCGGCGAATTTTGATCAACTCATCGACGACTTGCGAAGTGGTCGGGCAGACAGCGAAATTCCGCCATTTGGCAAACTCTCCCGCGTGCGTCAGAGAACGACCGAGGCATGGTCGAACAATGGAATCGAAGCGCAAACCACAGTTGATGAGAGATAACCGTCGATGAACTTTGTTTATAGCGCACCGGGTCAGGTGCCAACCGGTCCGCGCCTAATCACCGGTCGCTTTGATATTGATGACGGTTACACGTATGACGGATTTGTACGCACCGGGGGTTACGTTGCCCTGCGCAAGGCGCTGGCGTCGATGACTCCCCAGCAGGTTCATGAGGAAGTAAAGACTGCCGAGATCCAAGGTCGAGGAGGTGCAGGGTTTCTGGCCGCCACCAAATGGGGATTTCTACCGGCAGATGTTCACCCCCGATATTTGGTTGTCAACGGAGACGAGAGCGAACCGGGTACTTACAAGGACCGACTACTGATGGAACTCGATCCTCACCAACTTATTGAGGGCATCCTGCTGGCAAGTTATGCGTTCAGCGCAGCACATGCGTTTCTCTACGTTCGCGGTGAAATGGCGCTAGCCCAAGAGCGACTGGCCAAGGCGCTCAACGACGCATATGCCAATAATATTGTCGGTCGCAACATTTGCGGTTCCCAATTTTCCCTCGACATCACCCTCACATGGGGTGCCGGCGCATATATCGTCGGCGAAGAAACCGCGCTCATCGAGAGTTTGGAGGGGGAGCGCGGCATGCCCCGTTTGAAGCCTCCGTATTTCCCTGCGGTCAAGGGCCTGTACATGCAACCGACAATCGTCAACAATGTCGAAACGCTTGCCAACCTTCCAGCCATAGTCAATGGCGGCGGTAGTTCATTCAAGGTCCTTGGAGCACCCACAAGCACGGGGATGAGAATGTTTTCCGTTTCCGGACACGTCAATCGTCCGGGAGTCTTCGAGGTTCCAAACGGCGTGACGACGTTTCGCATGCTGTTCGAGGCACCCGAGTACTGTGGCGGCGTTCGTAACGGAGGCAGCGTTAAAGCATTCATTCCCGGTGGAGCATCTGCCATGTGGTTTTTCGACGAACACTTAGATATGGCTCTTGACAAACCAACCGTGGACAAGGCCGGCTCGATGCTTGGCTCTGGTGCGATCGTTGTCATGGACCAAACCACCGACATGGTTGCAGCCTGTTGGCGCATCGTCAGGTTTTTCGCACGCGAATCGTGCGGCAAATGCACCCCATGTAGAGAAGGCACCACCTGGCTCGAGCAAGTCTTGCGACGAATCTTGGATGGTCAGGGTCGCTCCGAGGACATCGAGCTGCTGTTCGAGATAAGCGAAAGCATCAGCCCTGGAATTGCTTGGCCGCCAATCCAAACGACCATCTGTCCGCTCGGACCCTCTGCGGTTTCGCCGATCGCTTCTGCAGTGCGACGGTTTCGTCCGGAGTTCGAGCATTACATCGCCCATGGCCGTCCAGCCGACGGTATTGAAGACGTACTTCACCCGCAAGGAGTGCGTGCCAATGTCTAAAAAATCATTGTCGATCACCATTGATGGCAAAGCACATCAGGCCACTCAAGGCCAACTCGTTATCGACGCCTGTCAAGAGGCGGGAAGCTATGTTCCGTTTTTCTGCTACCACAAGCGAATGACACCGGTCGGAATGTGTCGGCAATGCTTTGTCGAAATTGACGGTCCGCGCGGTCCAATGATGGTCGTGTCATGTATGACACCTGTCGTCGAGGGCCAAGTAGTGCGCACGGCTACCGAAGGCGTCAAGCGTGCCCAAGAAGGAGTGCTGGAACTTCTGTTGGCCAATCATCCCCTTGACTGTCCGGTGTGCGATAAGGGCGGTGAATGTCCGCTGCAAGATCAGGCGTTTAGTCATGGTCCAGGTGAAAGCCGATTTGTCGAAGAGAAGCGTCACTTTGAAAAACCAATTCCAATTAGCTCTCTTGTATACCTCGATCGCGAGCGGTGCATCCTGTGCGATCGTTGCACCCGCTTTGCCGATGAGGTGGCGGGCGATCCGCTGATCACGTTTGTCGGTCGAGGCAGCAACACCCAAGTGCTGACATTCCCCAATGAGCCATTCAGTTCGTATTTTTCGGGTAACACCGTGCAGATTTGTCCGGTCGGTGCGCTCACTGCTCAGCCGTATCGTTTCAAGGCTAGACCATGGGATCTTGATCAAGAAGAGAGCACCTGCACTACTTGTTCGGTGGGTTGTCGAACCGTGATCCAAAGTAGCCGAGACGAATTGGTTCGCTATCAGGGCGTCGACATCGATCCGGTGAACTGGGGTTGGCTGTGTGATCGCGGGCGGTTCAACTTTGAATCGGTGAATAGTTCCGATCGATTGACCGCGCCAATGACGCTTGGTAGCTCTGGATTGACCGAAACGTCCTGGGCAGTTGCGATCGATCATGCGGCGCGCATACTTCGCACCGCTCTTGCCATTGGGCCAGAGTCAGTCGGCATAATTGGCGGTGCTCGAGGCACAAACGAAGACGCATTTGCGTGGGCAATGCTTGCCGACGCACTCGGTATCAATCAGCGCGATTCACAGCTCGCCGACGGTTTGCCGCCCGAAATTTTCGCACTGCCCCAGGCAACAATTGACGACATCAATCAGGCCACCACAATTATTTTGCTCGCGCCCGATCTCAAGGAAGAACTTCCCGTCCTATACCTGCGGGTGCGCCACGCCGCCGAGAAGCGCACGGCACGGGTCATCGAATTCACCTGCCACAACTCTGGGCTTACTCCATATGCATGGCACAGCACCCAAGCCGAGGGCGGCAAACTTGCCGACGCTGTTCGCCAAGTTGGCGCCACCGAAGAAGTCGCCAAGCAATTGCAAGGTGGAGATGTTGTTGTCGTCATTGGCCGAATGAACCTGGCCGAGACACCAGAGTTCGTGATCAACGCCCTTGCAGAGGTTCTCCATCTCGCTCCACACGCACGCGTCTTGCCAACGCTTCGTCGAGGAAACGTCCGGGGTGCAATTGCCGCAGGGATGACACCTCAATCAGACGCAGGCGGTACCTCCGAAATTTTGGCCCTGGCCGCGGCAGGCAAGATTGAATGCCTCGTCTTGCTCGGTGCAGATCCTCTGGCAGACGTTCCCGATGCCGATTTGGCCCGTCGCGGCATCACCGGAGCGCGAAGCATCATCGCTATCGACCACTATCTCACCGCGTCAAGTCAGCACGCAGATGTCGTGCTACCGGCGGCCGCATATGGTGAAAAAATGGGGACGACAACAAACCTCGAAGGTCGGATCAGCAATGTGGCACAAAAGATCACCCCGGCGGGTACGTCTCGGCCCGATTGGATGATCGCTGCCGAATTGTCAATCGGAATGGATAAGGATCTCGGATTTTCCAGTTATGCCGATGTCCATCGGATGATGATCGAAACAATTTCCGCGTTTGCACCGGCCGGTGATGACAAGAGTGTTCGTCACAACGGAGCGCTGATGAATCGTCCTCGCCCAGTCACGCTGGCCAGATCCGACATTAAAGTGGCCGATCACATTTCGTTTAAACATCGCCTAATTGTCAGTCGCAAGCTGTATGACGGCGCTCGCGGCACCGAGAAAAGTCCTTCTCTTACTCCACTGGTCGGAAACGCAGGCGTATATGTCCACCCGCTAGATCGAGCGCGAATTGGTGTCGCTGTTGGAGTCGACGTCAGGGTGACTTCAAACCGAGCCGCGCTGGTGATGCCAATTCATGAATCGAAAGATGTCATGGTCGGCACGGCCTGGATCCCGTTCAATCAATTGGGTGTCGATGTCCGAGAATTGCTTGATCTCACGGATGACGTATGCGATATTCGAATCGAGCACCTCTGATGCTCGCAATACTTGCCACCGATCCGTTGCTGAACGGCGAAATTTTGTGGACCCCACTGATCATCGTACTTATAAAAGTGCTAGCCGTGTTTATCACTGGACTTATAGCGACGATGCTCATGATTTGGTTTGAGCGCAAAGTGATTTCCGGCATGCAAAACCGAATTGGACCGAACAAGGCCGGCCCGTTCGGTGTGTTGCAAACGCTCGCCGATGGGATCAAGTTGTTCTTTAAGGAAGATCTCATTCCCGAACGATCCGACCGCTTCGTATTCAAACTTGCGCCCTTTTTGGCCTTTGTCCCGGCATTTCTCGCCTTTGCCATCATTCCTCTTGGTGGAAATTTCCGCAATGGAAACGATGGCCTGGTCACGTGGTTCGGTCACGAGACACGCATGCAACTTGCCGATCCACCGATCGGGGTGTTGTTTGCACTTGTCATCTCCTCGGTAGCCGTTTACGGGATCATGCTCGCCGGCTGGTCGAGCGGCTCAAAGTATCCACTACTCGGTTCGGTGCGGGCCTCGGCGCAAATGGTGAGTTACGAAGCCGCGCTCGGTTTGTCGCTGGCCTCTGTCTTGTTGGTATCGGGGACGCTTTCCACCCACGGAATCGTCGCGGTCCAATCAACAATCGGTCGCTGGAATGTGATCACGACTGGGCTCGTTCCGTTCATTGTCTTCTTTGTAGCGGCCACCGCCGAACTGAATAGACCGCCATTTGATCTCGTCGAGGCCGAGCAGGAACTTGTCGGTGGTTTCAACACAGAGTATTCATCGATTCGATTTGCACTCTTTTATCTGGCCGAGTTCATGAACACGATCACGATGTCGGCGCTCATCGTCACTCTGTTTTTCGGCGGACCTCAACCCGTTTCGATTGGCAACACCGTGTTGGACATTCCGCTCATTCCCAATGCGATCGAAGGATCTATTTGGCTTTTGGCCAAGGTGCTTGTGTTCCTCTATATATACGTGTGGTTGCGGGCGAGCCTGCCCCGATTTCGCTATGACCAGCTAATGGATTTTGGCTGGAAGGTTCTCATCCCCGCGGCGCTTGGTTGGTTCATGTTGCTTGCCGCCCAACGGGTCGGACGCGATCAGGGTTGGAACGCAATTGCGGTTGCCTCGGTGTCGGTTGTTGCGGTTGCGTTCGCCTACGGACTGTTACAGCTGGCATTTCGCGTGAGCGCGCATCACCGCCAAGAAGAAGGGTCGATGTTCTGATGGGTTACTTAGGAGGATTTCTCGTCACCATTCGTCAGCGTGGGGCAAAAAACCGAGTAACAACTCAGTACTCCGGCGGGCGAGTACTTCGTCGAAGTAAAAGGAAGTCAAAGGACGGTGTGGCAAGTAAGCGTGCCGAAGAAATGGACGCCAAAATACCCAAGCCGGAACGCCTACACGGCCGTCACGTACTCAATCGGTACGAGGATGGAATGGAAAAATGCATCGGCTGCGAACTATGCGCCGCGGTGTGTCCTGCCAAATGCATACATGTGCGCGGCGCAGACAACGATCCTCAGAATCCAACTTCGCCGGGCGAGCGCTTCGGGTGGATTTACGAGATCAACTATTTGCGCTGTATTCATTGTGACCTGTGTGTAGAGGCGTGCCCGACGGAGGCAATTACTGAAACCAAGCTGTTTGAATTTTCCTTCACCAATCGTCTCGACGCGATCTATACGCGTGACGAACTCCTCGTTGATGATGCGGGTAATCCGAAGCACATGCCGTGGGAAGATTGGCGACCCGGCGAAGACCTCAATACGTCGGGCTGGATGCGGGCTACCGCTTCGAGTGGCGATGCTTCGTATAACGGACTCGTCGGATGGAGCGCCGAATTGGGTCACGGAGTTCGCGCTCCGGAAAGCGGCGGCTCCTAAATGGAACTGTTTGTTTTTGTTTGTGCAACATTGATGATCGTTGGTGGCGCAATTGGCGTAGTTGTGCGCGGAAATCCTGTCCATGCGGCGTTGAGTCTTGTGCTCACCCTGTTTGGAATTGCCGTGCTATTCGTCGCCCAGCACGCGGAGTTCCTTGCGGCGGTACAGGTCATTGTCTATGCCGGCGCCATCGTTGTGCTCTTCCTCTTCGTTGTCATGTTGTTGGGTGTCGACCGTGCAGAAGATCTGCGTACCGATTCGCTCAGCGGCCAACGTGGCTTGGCCGTCGTTGTTGGGCTTGGTCTACTTGCAGTGCTGGTGGCCGCAATTGTGAGCGGAACTGACGCGATCATAAGTCGGGGGAACGCAATAGAAGGGGCGACGAACGAATCGGCCGATGCCAATATTGTCCAACTGGCCCGCTCGGTGTTCGCGGACTACGTCGTCGCATTTGAAGTCACCTCCGTACTTTTGGTGGTGGCAGTAGTCGGCACCGTTTTGCTCTCCAGGCGACGGGCCAATGAAGTGCGGCCAGAAGGCGGTCGACCGTCATGATTGCCGTCGTCGTTCAACCGACGCCGATGTGGTACTTGCTACTTTCGGCATTTCTTTTCGCCATTGGCACCTTCGGGGTCCTGGTTCGACGCAATCCACTGGTGATGTTTATGTGCATTGAATTAATGCTCAACGCGGTCAACCTCACGTTTGTCACTCTTGGCCGCGAACTTGGCAGTATCAGTGGCCAAACAATCGTGTTCTTCGTTCTTGTCGTCGCCGCCGCCGAGGTAGTTGTCGGGCTAAGCATCATCGTGGCCATCATGCGTCGGCGCGCTGGAGTGAATGCCGACGATCTTGCGGAACTGAAGGGATAAGCGCAACATCATGGTCGATCTGTTGTGGCTCGCGCCGGCCTTTCCGTTGCTAGGTGCGGTCATCATGTTGGTCTTCGGTCGACGCCTCGGCGATCCACGATCGGGTTGGCTTGCCACACTTGCTCCAACAGCCTCGTTCATAGTGGTGGTCGCAATATTTGCCGATCTACTTTCCAAGCCGGCGAACGAACGCGATCATGTCGTCAATCTTTTTTCATGGATTGGAGTTGGATCGCTGCGTGTGGAAATGGCGATCGTCGCCGATCCGCTGAGCATCACGATGGCCCTATTCGTCACCGGCATTGGCGCGCTCATTCATCTCTACGCAATCGGCTACATGCATGGCGACCCGAAATACTCAAAGTTCTTCCTCTATCTCAATCTGTTTATTTTCTCGATGCTGATGTTGGTCCTCGGTGAAAACCTGCTCGTCACGTTCTTGGGTTGGGAAGGAGTTGGTGCCTGCTCGTATTTGCTGATTTCGTTCTGGCACACACGCAATTCAGCTGCGGTCGCCGGGAAGAAAGCGTTCATTGCCAATCGCGTCGGCGATTTTGGGGTCATGATAGCCATGTTTCTCGCGTTCAGCACGCTTGGCACGTTGTCATATTCCGGAATTAACGAAGCCGCCCACGGTGGAACGCTCGCCCCAGTTACGGCAACGGCAATTGCTCTGTTGCTGTTTCTCGGCGCGTGTGGGAAGAGCGCACAATTGCCGCTGTACTTCTGGTTACCCGATGCGATGGAAGGTCCGACCCCCGTATCGGCACTCATCCACGCCGCAACCATGGTCACGGCAGGCGTGTTCTTGATGACGCGCATCGCTCCGGTGTTGGCGGCGAGCTATCACTTTGCACCGATGATCATTGCGGTCGTCGGGGGAGTAACGGCACTATTTGCCGCAACCATCGCGGTTGCCCAAAACGACATCAAAAGAGTGCTCGCTTACAGCACCGTGTCGCAACTTGGATTTATGTTCATGGCCGTTGGGTCCGGCGCCTATGTCGCAGCGATTTTTTTGATGGTGACGCACGCATTTTTTAAGGCTCTCCTGTTCCTTGGTTCGGGTTCGGTCATTCACGGCATGAACCACGAACAAGACATGCGACGAATGGGCAACTTGCGCCTGCTCATGCCAATTACCTCTCTCACATTTCTTGTCGGTTGGCTGGCCATTGCCGGTGTTCCGCCGTTTGCCGGTTTCTGGTCGAAGGACGAAGTCCTTCTCCACGTCTTTGCCAACAACCGCGCGTTGTATGTGGTTGGGCTTGCTGCTGCATTACTCACCGCGTATTACATGACTCGACAGGTCATCATGGTCTTCTTTGGTGAGGCCCATTGGCATGACCACAGTGAAGAACATGGCGCCCACGGCGATTTCGTTCCCCACGAGAGTCCACGAATCATGCTCGTCCCGCTTGTTTTGCTGGCCGGTTTGTCGGTTCTAGGCGGAGCATTGCAATTGCCGTTCACTGCCCACACCGAATTTCTCAATCGTTGGCTGGCACCCGTGGTTGAGGAATCTCAAATCAGTATCGCTGGCACATGGGCCTTGGACAATAAATACCTGCTGATGCTCGTAGCTACGGTTGTCGCTCTTGCCGGAATTGCGGCGGCAATCGCTGTATACGTCAAGAGAGTTGTGCGACCGCTCGAACCACGCGTCCTCGAACAGGCGTGGTATTACGACACGACCGTAAGTCAGGTAATCGCCGGGCCCGGCGTCAGAGCGTTCAACGCGATCGCATGGGTCGATCTCCATATCATCGATGGCGCAGTGGACGGAGTGGCGGCACTGGTTCGTCGTTCGGCCGGAGTTACGCGAAGAGCACAGAGCGGTTTCGTGCGAACGTATGCCGCGGTGATTGGTCTCGGCGCCGTGTTGCTTGTCGCCTGGTTTGCCTGGAGGAGCATCACATGATCGCTTCCGAATCGGGCACGGTGGCGTTTCCAATTTTGACAATGCTCGTCGTGCTCCCCGCACTCGGGGCGCTCGTCGTCTCGTTGATCAGTCGCTCTCGAGTCGAGTGGGTAAAACTTGCGGCTCTAATCACCAGCGTCGCGACGGGCGCAATGTCGATTTGGATGCTCGTCAAGTTTCCGAGTGGGTCTAGTTCGTTTGAATTTGTGTCGAAGCATTCGTGGATCAGTCAATGGGGAATTTCCTGGCACCTCGGTGTTGATGGCATTTCACTGTTTCTGGTTGTGCTCACCGGCGTGCTTTTCCCTCTCGTCATTGCCGGAATTGACGCTCATCACGATGAAAAGCCATACCTAGCGTGGATGCTGCTTCTCGAAGCAGGAGTGATGGGAAGTTTCCTCAGTTTGGATCTCTTCCTATTTTTTGTCTCCTTCGAAATCGTGCTCGTGCCGATGTATTTCCTTATCGGTGGATGGGGTTACGAGCGACGTGTCTATGCGGCCACAAAATTCTTTCTGTACACGATGGCTGGGTCTGCGTTCATGCTGGTGGGCATCATCGCAACCGCCGTTCTTGCTCGCCGAGATACCGGCGAATTGACATTTAGTGTCATCGACATCGCCGAGAAGGCACACTTCTCAACGGCGACCGGTCGATGGCTCTTCGTCGCCTTTGCCATTGCATTTGCGGTCAAAATTCCACTGTTTCCATTGCATACCTGGCTGCCGGATGCCCACACAGAAGCGCCGACAGGCGGTTCTGTCATCCTCGCCGCGGTACTGCTAAAGATGGGAACTTACGGATTATTGCGCTTTGGAATTTATCTATTTCCCGAGGCTTCCGTGTGGGCCCGCCCGGTGATGTACACACTTGCCGTGATCGGCATTCTGTACGGAGCAATTGCCGCCACGATGCAACGCGATCTGAAACGACTCGTCGCCTACTCATCAATTGCCCACTTGGGATTCGTCGTGCTCGGAATTTTTGCACTCACCGTGCAATCCATCGACGGCGGCGTCATTCAAATGGTCAACCACGGCGTGTCCACCGGCGCGTTATTTTTGCTCGTGGGCATGATCTACGAGCGCCGTCACACTCGCCAAATCGATGAATTACGTGGGATCCAACAAGTTGCGCCGATCTTCGCCGGGTTTTTCATGGTGGTAATGCTTTCATCTATCGGATTGCCCGGACTCAACGGATTCGTCGGCGAGTTCCTCATCCTGCTCGGGTCGTTTGCCAATGCAAGGTGGTGGGTCGTCGTAGCAACTACTGGTGTCATTGTCGCCGCGCTCTATTTGCTGTGGGCATATCAACGCGTATTCCACGGCGAACCGGACGAGCCAAACAAATCGTTCCCTGATGTCACTTGGCGTGAGGGAGCACTGCTGTCGGTATTTGTCGGCGTCATTGTGTTTACCGGCGTGTACCCAAAACCGATTTTGGATCGCATCGAACCAAGTGTCAAGGCGTTACTCGAACACGTTGAACAACACACGACATATCGCCAGCCATTGGCCGTTATAGAGGTCTCCAAGTGATCGACGAAACATTGCCGTTTGTCGGCCCGGCGATTCAGTGGTTCGACATCAGTCCACTTCTTGCGCTGTTGGGCGGAGCGCTGCTGCTTCTACTCGGGGGAGCGCTCACTCCGCAATGGCCACGCGGATGGTATGCGGTGGCAACATGCCTGAGCGCAGGAGTCGCCGGAGTTCTGTCGTTCATCCTGTGGGGACACGTTGCGAACGGCCAGCCGACGACGCTTGTAGGTGGCGCGATCGCCCTTGATCGTTTTGCTCTCTTTTCAACGATGACAATCTGCGGGTCACTGGTGTTGGTGTCGTTGATCACCAACGATTATCTGCACCGCGAAGGACAAGACGCGCCGGAGGTCTACGGGCTGTATCTCATTGCCGCCATCGGTGGGATCATCATGGTCTCGGCAAACGACCTGATCGTCTTATTCCTCGGCCTGGAGACACTCAGCCTTTCCCTGTATGTACTCGCCGCCAGCAATCGTCGTCGCGGCGAGAGCGAAGAGGCCGGCCTCAAATATTTCATTCTCGGTGGCTTCTCTTCGGCCTTCTTTCTCTATGGGGTTGCCCTTGTATTTGGTTCGGTGGGCACGACCAACCTTGGCAAGATCGCCCAGGTGCTCGCCGACGAACAAACAATTCCAGCCAATGATGCTCTGCTCCTCGTTGGCCTCGCCTTGCTGCTGGTCGGTTTTGCATTCAAGGTCTCGCTCGTTCCGTTCCAGATGTGGACGCCCGATGTGTATCAAGGCGCACCAACACCTGTCACGGCCTATCTGGCATCGATTGGCAAAGTCGCCGCCCTTGCCGCGCTAATTCGAGTGTTCGTCGTTGCGTTCCCTTCACGAATGGATGACTGGCGTCCCGTCATCACTGTCTTGGCAATTCTCACGCTCCTTATCGGTGCTGTCCTTGCCGTTGTCCAGACAAACGTTAAAAGAATGCTCGCCTATTCATCGATCAGCCATGCCGGTTTCATGCTCGTCGGTTTAGAGGCGGCATCGCACCGCAATTCGCTCGAGTCGAATACGGGAGTGTCGGCCTCACTGACGTATCTGCTGCTCTATTCCGTCATCGTGATCGGCACATTTGGTGTCGTCAGCCTCGTTGCCGGTGTTGGCGATTCGGCGACATCGCTCGACGATATGCGCGGCCTCTCCAAGCGCCGGCCCCTTCTTGCCTTTGGACTCACCGTTCTCTTACTCGCCCAAGCGGGAGTGCCACTCACAAGTGG
>JBDTPW010000030.1:0-3315 GCA_039932495.1 Ilumatobacteraceae bacterium | reverse complement strand
GTAAGAGTCATGTTCAACGTGGCGGCGATCCCGGCCAAGATCGCCATCATCGCCATCGCCATGCGAACCTCAAAAAATTCGCTCAAGATACCCGCCACCACGCTGCTCACACCAAGCATCAGTGTCACCAAGGCAATGTCACCGGCCAATACGCGCCCGCGCAATCTGTCGGGGGCACGCATTTGCAATCCGTACGTCGAAAGCGTCCACTGAGCGCCTCCGGAAAAGTGGGCGATCATGATGCATAGGCACGCAACGATCAAAGTCGGACTCACAGCCGCCCCGAGATAACCAAGGGCAAACAGAAATCCCGCAATACCACATGTGGTGAGTAAACGGGCAAGGTTGTTGCGCACAATTCGAATTGCGACGATTGGTCCGAGAGCCGATCCAATACCCCGAGCGGCGAACAACAATCCGAGTCCGCCGTCACCGGTATGAAACGCGTCAACGGCAAGAACGGCAAGTTGACCAACGGCGCCTGCGCCAACTGCAAAAGTCGTCTTGGATGCAATAAGCGCGAAGATGGTGTGGTCATTTTTGGCCAAGTGCAGGGCCTCGCCCATATCGGCAATTGGCCGTACACGGGCCTGGTGCTGTTCGGCACGCGCCTCCTGCATCGGCGTTTTGATCCTTAATATAAGGAATGTCGCGATAAGGAAAGTTGCGATATCCGCCGCGAACGTGGCCGTACGACCAAAGATCTGGGAAAACAGCCCTCCCAATGCCGCTCCGGCAAATACCATCACGCCCCAACTCGAGCCAAAAAGCGCATTGGCCTGTCGCAGTTCGACATCGTTACGCACCAAATTAGGAAGTGCTGCCGAGTATGCGGTGTTGACGAATGCTGATAATCCGGTGATGAGAGTTTGGGCCAGTAACCCGATCCAAATTCGATTGTGGGTTATGAACAAAAACCCAACGCCACACAGTGCCTGTAGCAAAGAGAAAATAATCAGTATTTTGCGACGGTCGAATTTGTCGGCGACCGGGCCGGCGAGTGGAGAGAGAAAGAATGAAGGCAGTGTGAAGGCAACGTAGACAAACGCGACAAGCAAATTTGAATCGGTGAAATCTTTAACTAGTCCGGCGAGAGCGATGTACGTGAAGAAATCACCCATGATCGAAATGTTGTCGGCGATGAATAGAAACCGAACATCGCGGTTGGTGCGTAAAACGTTGAACACGAAATTGGTCGATTGATCTCGTCGTCAGCCAGCGTTTATCGACGAGTACCTTGCAATCGTTCGATGATGGACTCGGCCTCATCAATCATCCGTTGGACAAGCACTCCGGCGGGTACGAGTTCATTTATTGCTCCGACTCCTTGGCCGGCCGGCATGAATTCGCGCTTGACATCGACGGCGGTTCCTTCCGGATAACCCAGATGATTGGCTCCGGCTTGCATCGATGCAATTGCCTGTGCCGGAAACGGTTGAATATTCTGTGGGTTGGCGTCGAAATCATTTGTCCAGTCGTTGCGCACCACTCGACATGTCTTTCCCGTATAGCTACGCGTGACGACGGTGCCGTCTTCGCCGGTGGCTAGAAGCGTCTCCTTGTAGCCATCGACCGCCCGCGCTTCAGGCGTGGCAATGAACCGAGTGCCAATCCATACTCCGTCGGCCCCAAGTGAAAGCGAAGCGGCCAATCCACGACCATCAAAGAGTCCGCCGGCGGCAACAACAACTACTTTGTCTCCGACCGCGTCCACAACTTGGGGAACCAGAGCCATCGTCGCCACCGTTCCCGTGTGGCCGCCCGCTTCCGTACCTTGGGCAACGACGAAGTCGCATCCGCTTTCGGCTGCTGAGATGGCGTGGCGTACCTTCCCGCACATTGATCCAACAAGAATATTTTTCGAGTGCAAGTACTCAATCACTTCGCGAGGCACGCCGAGTCCCGCCACGTAAACCCGTGCTCCGCCATCGACGACATCCCGAAGTCCCTGTTCCACTTGGTGGGGAAGCGCGGTGAGCAAATCAACCCCGAAAGGTTTTTGGGTCAGTGACCGAACTCCCGCGATTTCTTTGGCCAACTCCCCGCTGCGCATCGTCGACGCGCCGAGTGTTCCAATTCCTCCGGCTTCCGATACGGCCGCTACAAGTCTGTGATACGACACACCGCCCATCCCCGCAAGCATGATCGGATGCTCGATCTCGAGCAGTTCTGTAAGTCGTGTGCGCATGGGTTCTACCGTACTGTGCCTTCAGTTTTGCCGCGAGTTGGAGTATGCGCCGCTGCGCTTCAGAAAGTTGCGATGCCACCGGCGCGGAGTGAACAGCTCGGCGCGCGGTTCGTCTTCAAACATCCAACGGGCAAACTGTCTTCTCGTCCACGGAGCGATATCGGCAAGTCGCAGTCCGATGCGTGCGCATAATTGGCTACGCATCACATACCCAAGAGACGCCGACATTCGGTGATCGGCAAACAGATGCTTGCGAATCGATCGACGATAGTTGGATTGGGTCTTCGATGGGCTCTGAGCGCCACCTTCGAGGATTGCCCGCGCTGCGAGCACTCCGCTGAGCAGTGCTTGACCGATTCCTTCTCCTGTAAGCGGATCCGAGACGCAGGCCGAGTCGCCAACAAACAACACCCTGCCTGCCCCAAGCGTTGCCTTGGTTACGCGGGCCGGTATTGGCCAAGCGGTGTGTCTATCTTCGAAGACGGCTCCCTCACCAAGGGCATATCGAATATGGTCGCGAGCAAGTAAAGCCGGCCATATTTGCTTCATATCCTGCACTGTGTACTTGCCTCCGCGCAGAATCCCAAATCCGAAGTTCACTCGTCCATCTGTTAGGGGAAACGACCACGCGTAGCCGGGAAGTAGATCGGGTTCGAAAAACACGTACAGGCGATCGCGTGCCGGCCCCGTAACGTTAGATGCATATTGACGAAAGGCATGCCACTCGCCAAGGTATCCGGAACTTGTCAGTCCAAGTGATTTGCGCACAGGCGACCACATCCCGTCAGCGGCTATGAGAAAGTTGCATTGCACGGGATCGTGATTTTCGATTTGAGCGACGAGATGCTCTGTGTACAAGGTCAGTGACTGGATACCATGGCCATCAAGTACGGTCACCCCGCAATTGCGAGCATGCTCAACAAGTGCGTTATCCAACTCCAGGCGCGGAGCGATGGCTGCAAATTGGCCGCCGTCGTTGGGTAGCGGCATCGGCATTTCTCGGCCGCTTGGCGAGCGCAGCCAAACGTCGTGGCTCACGTTCCAACTTGGAACAGTTGCTGGATCAAATCCTAAGTTTTCGAGTATCCGCAATGCTCCGGTTGTTAATCCATCGCCACAACATTTGT
>JBDTPW010000029.1:0-14462 GCA_039932495.1 Ilumatobacteraceae bacterium | reverse complement strand
TTGACAGAATGAACCAGTGAATTCGCCCGACTACGACTTTGTCATTGTCGGTGGAGGTTCGGCCGGCTCAGTATTGGCCAATCGGTTGAGCGCGGATCAAACGAACAAAGTACTGGTGCTTGAGGCCGGTAGACCCGACTACTGGTTCGACGTTTTCGTTCACATGCCCGCGGCACTGATGTTCCCGATTGGCAACAAGTTCTACGACTGGATGTATTCGTCGGAACCGGAGACCTTTATGAATGGTCGACGAATTTCCCATGGCAGGGGAAAGATTTTGGGCGGTTCGTCAAGCATCAACGGAATGATCTTTCAACGCGGCAATCCGCTCGACTTTGAACGATGGTCGAGCGATCCGGGAATGGAATCGTGGAATTACTCCCACTGCTTGCCATATTTCAAGCGAATGGAATCATGCATGGCTGCCGAGCCGACGGATCCGTATCGGGGGAAAGGTGGGCCGCTAGTTGTCGAACGTGGTGAGGTGAAGAATCCGCTGTTCTCTGCATTCTTCGCCGCTGTTCAACAGGCAGGGTTCTCACTGACCAACGATGTCAACGGTTACCGGCAGGAGGGCTTCGCCGCGTTTGATCGAAATATTCGTCGGGGTCGTCGGTTCAGTGCAGCCCGCGCGTATCTCCATCCGGTCAAACGGCGCCAAAATCTGGACATCAAGTGTCGTGCGTTGGTGACCAAATTAATTACAGAAGGAAAAACCGTAACGGGAGTCGAATATTCGCTTCCCTTTGGTCGGCGTCGAAAAGTGTCGGCCAAGGAAGTGATCGTCTGTGGTGGGGCATTCAACTCTCCGCAACTTTTGCAAGTCTCTGGCATCGGTAATAGCGAACATTTGCAAAGTGTTGGTGTCGAATCAGTGCATCATCTGCCGGGGGTCGGTGAAAACTTGCAGGACCACCTCGAGGTGTACGTCCAACATGCTTGCACTCAACCAATTTCGCTCAACCCATTGTTGAAGATGCGAAAGCGACCGTGGATCGGCCTGCAATGGATCTTTGGCAAGGGGCCAGGAATATCGAACCACTTTGAGGCCGGAGGGTTTGCCAGAAGCAACGGTCAGGTGAAGTACCCGAATCTGATGTTCCACTTCCTACCCATTGCAGTCCGTTATGACGGAACGGCGCCGGCGGGAGGTCACGGATATCAGGTGCACATCGGTCCGATGTATTCCGATTCGCGAGGTTCGGTGCGCATTACCTCCGGCGATGTTCGGGTCAAGCCATCGTTGCGGTTCAACTATCTTTCCACCGAACAGGATCGTCGAGAATGGCTCGAGGCGATCGGCATCGCACGGCGCATTCTCGGCCAGGAAGCATTCGCGCCATATAGCGGTGGCGAAATATCGCCTGGGCTGAGCATTAGTTCGGACGAGCAAATACTTGATTGGGTTCGAAAGGATGGAGAAACGGCTTATCACCCTTCGTGTACGTGTCGAATGGGCACCGACGAGATGTCCGTGGTCGATCCACTGACCATGTCGGTCAGAGGCATGACCGGACTTCGAGTCGTCGACGCATCCGTCATGCCCTACGTAACGAATGGAAATATCTATGCCCCGGTCATGATGCTTGCGGAAAAGGCAGCCGACCTCATTTTGGGGAACGAGCCACTCGCTCCAGAGTCAGTAAATTTTTTTCAACAGACACAGAGTTCGTGATCGGCCAGTCAACATCGACTAGTCAACATCGGCAACACGGGGGTTCGTACTGATAGCCTGATCACGCGGTGATATATCTGCGAAAAAGTTGAGTTATCGAGTCGGAAAAGCCATATTTCTAGGGGAGCATCAATGACCGAGTCAGACTTTGACGACATCGACTTGGCGGCTTTGGCCGATGACGAACTCGTCAAGCAGATGTTCGATGATCTGTACGACGGACTTGGCGATGAGATCGTTGAAGGTACAACGATCTTGCTTGATCGCGGCTGGGGTCCCGACAAAGTTCTGCAACTGGCATTGGTCGAAGGAATGCGAATTGTCGGCGTCGACTTTCGTGATGGCATTTTATTTGTTCCTGAGGTTTTGCTGGCGGCTAACGCGATGAAGGCCGGCATGAAAATCCTTCGGCCGTTGTTGGCCGAAACTGGTGCCGAATCAATAGGCAAAGTCGTCGTCGGCACGGTCAAGGGCGACATTCACGACATTGGCAAAAATCTTGTGGCGATGATGCTTGAAGGAGCCGGATTTGAAGTCATCGATCTGGGTATCAACACCGACGCCGACAAATTCCTTGCCGCCCTCGAACAGCATCAGCCAGACATCCTCGGGATGTCGGCGCTGCTAACGACGACGATGCCGTACATGAAAGTCGTTGTTGACTCGCTACAGGCAAAGGGACTGCGAGACAAATACATAGTGCTCGTCGGTGGCGCGCCGCTGAACGAAGAGTTCGGCGTGGCCGTCGGTGCCGACGCATACTGTCGCGACGCGGCAGTTGCTGCGGAGACGGCGAAGAAACTTGTCACAGCCAGACGCCAACTCGTCGCAGAGCCACCAGGCCCTTCGGTCGCGTAGGTAGCGGAGCAATTCATGGAAAATGTCGACGAAAATCGTCCGTTGATCATCGCCTGTGGTGCACTTGCCGCCGAGCTCCGTGAGGTGTTGTCGCGAAGTGGACTCGCCGACATTGTCGAGGTGCGCTACCTGCCGGCCAATTTGCATAATCGGCCGGAGGGAATAGTTCCTGCGCTAAAGGCGCACTTAGATGCACGGGGTGCGCGTCCGACTCTTGTCGGATATGCAGATTGCGGAACCGGTGGTGCACTTGACACATTCTTGATCGATTATCCAGACGTCCAGCGATTACCCGGAGCGCACTGCTACGAATTTTTCTCCGGCGCGGAATTATTTGCCACCATGCACGATGAAGAACCCGGAACGTTTTATCTCACCGATTTTCTTGCAAAACATTTCAACGCCCTGGTTTGGGAAGGGCTAGGCCTTGATCGCCACCCGAGTTTACGCGACACGTACTTTGGCAATTACAAACGAGTCATGCTTCTGTCCCAATCCGATGACCCTGCAGTCGTCACCGCTGGTCAAGCGGCGGCCGTTCAACTTGGTTTGAAGTTCGAGCATCGACATGTTGGACGCGAGGGTTTGGCCGACACAATTCCGGTGACATTCCGCGCTTCGACACGAAGCACAGTTAAGGCGAAGTGAACGAATGGCGCGGGTCGGCAATCATGTGGTCGTCATCTTGTGGCGCGACATTCCAGCACAGGTCAATGCCCAATTTGGGCGCGAACGTCACCAGATAATGCTTTCCGCAAAATTTCAACGGGCGATCGATCGGGCCAAGCGAAAGGCTCGCATCTACACCGCCGATGAAGATGTGGCCCAGTGGAGACGGATCTCGATCGAGTTCACCGGCGACCCAAAGGAATCTGCGCAGAAGGAAGCCGATCGGATCGAATCGGAATACTCTCGTCGCCGGTTAGGCGTGATCGCATTCGCCGGCGGTCACGAAAATAGAGTCGAACAGGTTTCGGTTGATGCCCGGGAACTTGCCGCATTGGAGGAACTGGAATGACTCAAACCGTATTGAGTTCGGCTACCCGCGAAGTCATTATCGGATTCGATCGCCCGTTTGTGATGATCGGAGAGAAGATCAATCCAACCGGTCGCAAATTGTTGGCAGAAGAAATGAAAGCCGGAAACTTCAGCAGGGTAGAGGCCGACGCGATTGCCCAGGTCGAGGCAGGCGCACACATGCTCGATGTCAACGCTGGGATTCCATTGGCAGACGAGCCGGCCATGTTGGCTCGGGCGATTCAACTCGTCCAATCGGTGACCGATGTGCCGTTGTCGATTGACTCTTCAATCATCGCCGCACTCGAAGCCGGGCTTGCCGTGTACAAAGGTAAACCTTTGGTCAATTCCGTTACGGGTGAAGACGAAGTTTTAGAGCGAGTGCTGCCGCTCGTGGCCCGCTACGGTGCCGCAGTTGTTGCAATTTCCAATGACGAAACAGGCATCAGCGAGGATCCAGACGTTCGGTATGCGGTTGCCAAGAAAATAGTTGAGCGGGCGGCAGATTTTGGGATTTCGGCGAGCGACGTCGTTGTTGATCCACTCGTCATGCCGATTGGCGCGATGGGCACGGCCGGCCAACAAGCATTTCGAATTATTCGCCGATTGCGCGAAGAACTAAAAGTCAACACCATTTGCGGCGCAGCGAATGTAAGTTTCGGATTGCCAAATCGTCATGTCGTCACCGGCACATTTCTGGCAATGGCGATCGCGTCGGGAATGACCTCGGCAATCATGAGTCCATTGCACCCGGAAATCAAAATGGCGGTAATGGCAGCCGACGTTCTGGCCGGAAACGACCGCGATTGCTACAACTGGATTCGCTCCAACCGTGACCCAAATGCGCCAGGTGGCGCACGCGCCGAACGCGAGGGCGGTCGGCGTCGGCGATCTTCCCAATAACGAATCGCCAGGTTTTTGTAGATGCCTCGCATAATTTTTACGCCATCCGGCCTCGATGCGACGGTCGAGTCTGGAATCTCTGTCCTTGATGCCGCTCGCCGACTCGGCGTTGATTTGGATTCCGTGTGCGGAGGTCGAGGAATTTGCGGTCGGTGCCAAGTAACGCCGAGTGTTGGCTCGTTTGCCAAGTGGGGGATCAGTTCAACGGTCGACGCGCTTTCTGCTCCGCACCTGTTGGAAACCGATTACCACGGCAATCGACCTCTGATCAAGGGAAATCGACTCGGGTGTAGCGCTCGAATTTGCGCGGATGTCGTGATCGACGTTCCGTCAACCAGTCAGGTCCATCGGCAAATTGTGCGCAAAGATCTTGACCTTGGTCTGATTGTCGTCGATCCGTTGTTTGCGCTGTATTACGTGACCACCGAACTTGCCGAACTCGGCACTTCGATTTCGGCCGCCGCCGACGCTTTGGCCGAGGCCGTTGTCCAACAGCACGGCATTCCGGGACCACGTGTTTCTGCAATGGCGTTGCGTCAAGTTCATCACGCGGCCGAGCAAGGTAGCGCGGGTGCGACGGTGGCCGTCCGGCTCGCCGACAACGCGAGGGCAGATTCGGAAATAGTTGCGGCCTGGCCCGGTTACGTTGGTTCGGCATTCGGAATCGCCATCGACATTGGTTCCACAACCGTGGCGGGACACTTGTGTGATGTGTTCAGCGGCGAGGTGATCGCCAGCGCCGGAATGATGAACCCACAGATTCGCTTCGGCGAGGATCTGATGAGTCGGGTGTCCTACGTGATGATGAACAAAGGTGGCGACAAGGAACTCACAGAAATCATTCGTGTTGCGGTAAACGACTTGATCGGCGAACTCGTCGACAAGGCCGGCGTCACGCGGGACAAGATTTTGGAAATTGTGATGGTCGGCAATCCGATCATGCACCACATCTTGTTGGGCATAGATCCAACGCCACTTGGCGGAGCGCCGTTTGTCTTAGCGACCGACAAAGCAGTGACAGGGTCGGCGTCCTGGCTAAATTTGGATGCGCCTCAAGCAAGTTTCTACGTTGGTCCGTGCATTGCCGGACATGTTGGTGCCGACACGTCTGCGGCTATCTTGGCCGAGGGACCGCACCGTGGTGAATCGATGCAGTTACTCATCGATGTCGGAACAAATGCGGAAATCGTGCTCGGTGATCGCACTCGACAATTTGCAGCGTCGAGCCCAACCGGGCCAGCATTCGAAGGTGCACAGTTAAGCAGTGGTCAGCGGGCGACGACAGGCGCAATCGAAAATGTTCGAATCGACCGAAAAACTTTGGAACCCTCGTTCAAAGTCATCGGTTCGAGTAAATGGTCAAACGAATCGGGCTTTACGGAATCACTGCACGACATTCCGATTACTGGCGTATGTGGATCGGGAATTATCGAGGTCATCGCCGAACTGTTTCTCGCCGGTGTTATTTCCCAGGATGGCGTGATTCAAGGTGACCTCGCTAGTCGAACGCCTCGAATCATTGCCGACGACCGCACATTTTCATATCTTCTGTACGAGAGTGGCACGACGCGATTGCTCATAACCCAGAACGATGTACGGGCGATCCAATTGGCAAAGGCCGCCCTCCGTGCCGGAATCGATCTGCTCATCGAACACGCCGGTTCGCCGGAGGTGCACGACATTCGACTTGCCGGTGCATTTGGTGCCCACATCGATCCGATCTATGCAATGGCAATAGGTCTCATTCCAGACTGTCCGCTCGACGGAGTTCGATCGGTTGGTAATGCCGCTGGGTCGGGTGCAGTGCAGGTTTTGCTCTCGCGAGTCAAGCGAACAGAAATGGAAGATGCCGTGCGCGGAGTTATCAAGATTGAAACGGCAACCGAACCGCGGTTTCAGCAATTGTTTGTCGCCGCGATGGCATTTCCCCACGCGTCGGCGCCAAATCCAAATCTCTCTTCCGTACTCGATCTGCCCGAGCGCGTTGCCAGTTCCAAAGAGAGTTCGAGGCGAAGGTATCGTCCACAACGGGAGAATTCATGACTGAGGGCGAAGGGCATCGGCGGGCGGGAGGTCGAGCCGCACGTCAATCGACCCGAAAATCGGCAACAGTCGCGCGCGAGCCGTATCTCGTCCGTCAGTTGGCACCGTTTGAACTCGTCTCAAGCGAAGTGCTTGAGCAATTGGAAAGCAATGCCGACACGATTCTCGATGAGATTGGTATTGAAATTCGTGACTACCCAAGTGCGATCAAGCGTTTCAAGGAAGCCGGCGCGATTGTCGAGGGCACGCGCGTGCGATTTCCGCGGGGAATGTGCCGCCAAATTATCCAAACATCGGCGCCGAATGAATTCATTCAGCACGCGCGCAATCCGGCAAATAGCGTAAAAATTGGTGGGAATACGACGGTGTTCGCACCGAATTATGGATCGCCATTTGTTCACGACCTAGACAATGGTCGCAGGTACGCGACCATCAGCGACTTTCAAAACTTCGTCAAACTCGCATACATGTCGCCTTACATTCATCATTCCGGCGGCACGGTATGCGAGCCCGTCGATATTCCCGTGAGCAAGCGACACCTCGACATGGTGTACAGCCACATCAAGTACAGCGACAAAGGTTTCATGGGTTCGGTTACCGCGAGCGAGCGAGCACAGGACTCCGTCGACCTAGCACGAATTGCCTTCGGCGGGGACTTACAGGATCGAACGGTGATAACGAGCTTGATCAATGCCTCTTCGCCACTTGTATGGGACGCGACGATGCTTGGGTCGGCCGAGGTTTATGCGAGCAACAACCAGGCGACGATTATCACCCCGTTTATTTTGGCGGGAGCAATGGCACCGACAACATCGGCCGGCGTCATCGCCCAAACACTTGCAGAGTCTTTGGTCGGCATGGCATTCACTCAGTTGGTTCGACCTGGGGCGCCGGTCATCTTTGGCTCGTTTGCGTCTTCGATGTCGATGCTCACGGGTGCACCAACGTTTGGCACTCCTGAACCAGCCTTGGTCCTCTACACCGTGGCGGCACTCGCGCGACGCCTCGGCGTTCCATTTCGTTCCGGCGGATCGCTCACGAGTTCAAAGCTTCCCGATGCTCAGGCCGCCTATGAAAGTGCGGCGACCCTACTGCCGACAATCATGGCCGGAACAAACTTTGTGTTGCATTCGGCCGGATGGCTTGAAGGTGGGTTGGCAATCGGTTACGAGAAATTCGTCATGGATTGCGATCAGTTGGGAATGATGATGACATTTGCCAAAGGTCTCGACATGTCGGTCAATGGTCAGGCACTCAGCGCGATGCGAGAAAATGTTCCCGGTCAACACTTTTTGGGAACAGAGCACACGCTGGCAAACTTTGAAACGGCTTTCTATCGCTCGGATACCGCCGACAACAATAGTTACGAGCAATGGTTGGAGGATGGGGGACTAGATGCTTCCCAGCGGGCCAACAAGTTGTGGAAACATCGCCTGACGACTTACGAACCGCCCGCGCTGGACGAAGCGATTGATGCGGAGCTTCTTGAATTTATCGCCCGTCGCAAGGCCGTGCTCCCGGACGAATTCGCATGAGCATTTTCAATAACCTCATCGGCTTTGGACGGCAAACCGCAGCGCCATCCGTGGAGTTGCAACGTCTCGTCGGTCGGATGTGTTACGAACTAGTTCCGCTCTTGTCGGCCGATCAGGCAATTTCAGATCTTCCAGACGGCGCACCGGTCTCGGTCACCTGCTCGCCCGTAAAAGGCATTTCCGCCACCCAGGAATTAAGCGTGCGTCTGATTAATAGGGGCCACAGCCCAATTCCGCACTTGGCCGCCCGATTGGTGGAGGGTCCAGAGCATACGGCCAAACTTGCCGCATGGGTCAAGCAATACGGTGTCACGGAAGTGCTGATCATTGGCGGAGATTCGGAACAACCGAGTCATTACGTCGATGCACTTTCATTCATACGCGATTTTCTGGACTGCGATTCGGGCGTGCAGACAATTGGTTTTGCCGCCTATCCGGACGGACATGCGCACATCGAAAATCTAAAGCTGCACGAAGCCATTCTCGCCAAGCAAGAATTGCTCGCCAGCGCGGGAGTGAATGGCCTGGCCTCGACGCAGATGTGTTTTGACGCAAACAAGATCCGCACATGGTTACACGACGAACGCGATGCGGGCTTTCGTACGCCAGTCTGTCTGGGTCTTCCCGGCGTGGTCGATCGAACAAAATTGATGACGATGGGATTGAGGCTTGGCGTCGGTGCTTCGTTGCGCTACCTGAGCAAGAACCGTGGTGCGATTACTCGACTATTCGCTCCCGGAGGTTATGACCCGACCAAACTTGTCACCGATCTCGCTCCGGATGCCGAGAATTTGGGAATTGTCGGAATTCATTCGTTCACGTTTAACAACGTTGCGGAAACGGCGTCGTGGCAACGAGCCATTCTCGGCGCGCAGTAGTGAATTCAGTTCCTTGCGCAACGCCCGTCGATGTCGTCATCATCGGCGCAGGGGTCATGGGTGCGTCGATCGCATTTGAACTGTCCCGCACCGGTCGCAAAGTTGTGTGTATCGACAAGGGTGGTGCGCCTGGGGCTGGTTCGACGAGCGCATCGTCGGCGATCATTCGCTTTACGTACGCAAATTACAACACCATTTTAATGGCATGGGAGTCAGCCTTTTTTTGGTTTGACTGGAACAACTATCTCGGAGTCATCGATCCAGAGGGCATGGCCAAATTCATCAAGACCGGCTACCTCGTTTTTCTCTCCGAAGGATTCGACGGTGTGAAGATTCGCCAATTGTGGGACGAGTTCGACATCCCGTACGAGGTTCTCAGCGCAGCACAAATTCGCGAACGTTTTCCGGTTCTCGATCCGGGCAAGTTCTGGCCGCCAAAGCGAATTGACGATCCGACATTCGGTGACGATCCGCACGGAGAAATGTCCGGTCTATACGACCCGATCAGCGGATTCATCGATGATCCAATGCTCGCCACGCACAATTTTGCTCATGCAGCCAAGTCGAACGGCGCCGAATTTCGATTTCATGAACAGGTTGACAAGATCAACAAGCGAGATGGAAAAGTCACCGGAGTCACTCTCAGTTCCGGCGAAACCATAAACGCCCCGATCGTTATCAATGCCGCAGGACCTCACGCTTCAAAAATAAATCAGATTGCCGGAGTCGCAAACGAGATGAAGGTACGACATAGGCCGCTTCGTCAGGAGGTCTTTTCACCTCCGGCACCAGTGGGTTTCCGTCTCCAGGACAGCGCTCCGATCATCGCCGATTTAGACATCGGTCAATACTTTCGTCCGCACATGGGTGACACGTTGAACGTTGGCGCGACAGAGCCAGAATGCGATCCACTTGACTGGATCGAGGACGCTGATGTGTGGAAGCAGGAAACCACTGTCGAGATCTGGGAAACGGCGATGTACCGATTGGCCAGGCGAATACCCAATTTCGGAATACCGCTTAAGCCATCCGGGATTGGCGCGCTATACGACGCTTCGGACGACTGGATTCCAATTTATGACAAGTCCAGTTTGGATGGCTACTTCATGGCCTGCGGCACGAGCGGAAATCAATTCAAAAACTCTCCACTGGTCGGCCAGTTCATTCGCAAGCTCATCGACGCTGCAGCCAACGGACAAGATCATGACACCTCTCCTGTGCAATTCGTTGGCGCGCACACGGGTCGCTCGATCGACTTGTCGGCATTCTCCAGACTTCGCTCGCAAGGCGTTACTTCTGGCAATGTGATGGGATAATCTGAATTCGTGCGTGCGTCGCTTAATGATCTCCTAAAGTCTGGACAGATACTGCTCGCCGACGGTGCAACGGCAACCAATTATTTTGGGATGGGACTCGAGTCCGGCGAACCACCCGAATTTTGGAACTCCGATCATCCAGACAGGGTGGTTTCGCTTCATCAGCAATTTGTCGACGCTGGTTCAGACATCATCCTGACCAATACGTTTGGTTGTAATCGCCACCGACTCAAATTACATAAAGCCGAGTCGCGGGTTCACGAACTCGCCAAGCGTGCCGCGGAACTTGCACGCCAAGTCGCAGACAAGGCCGACAGACCGGTGGTCGTCGCAGGCTCAGTTGGCCCTACCGGTGAATTATTTGAACCGCTCGGCGCACTCACTGAAGCCGAGGCCATCGACACGTTTGCCGAACAAATCGCTGGCTTGCGCGACGGAGGAGCCGATGTGGTGTGGATCGAGACGATGTCCGCCCCTGAGGAAATTCGTGCCGCCGCCCAAGCTGCAATTAATGTCGGAGTCCCTTACGTCGGAACGATGTCGTTTGATACCGCTGGACGAACGATGATGGGGCTCAAACCGGATCTGCTCGAATCAGTGTTCGAAGGTTTGACAGTTCCACCACTGGCGATCGGCGCCAACTGCGGCGTTGGTGCCTCCGATGTTCTCGTATCGGTAGGTGAGATGAAGAATTTCCACAATCTGATTGTCTCAAAAGGCAATTGTGGCATTCCAAAATTTCATGGAACGACCATTAGCTATTCGGGGACGCCGGAACTAATGCGAAATTACGCAATGCTCGCCGCGGATGCCGGTGCTCGGATTGTCGGAGGATGCTGCGGAACTACGCCAAGTCACGTCGCCGCGATGCGCGATGGACTTGACCATCGAACACCTGGCCCAGCGCCGACGCTCGAAGACGTCATTGTCAAGATTGGTCCGCTCGTCAATTCGGTGCCGAGCGACAAATCCTCCAGTCGCAAAAGCCGACGCGACAACAATTGATGGTGGCGCAAACCGCCCTTTGGACACCGTCTAAAGAGCGATGCGAAAACAGCAGGCTCCGCCAATTTGCGCGACACACGGCCACGCGTAGAAAAAATCAAAGTCTCGAATACCAATCGCTTCACGATTGGTCAATTGAGCATTTAGGCGACTTTTGGTCGTCGGTTTGGGAATTCTGTGAAATTCGGGGCGAACGGGGCGAGCACTCGTTTGTAGATGATCCAGTCATGGCCTCTGCGCGATTTTTCCCCGACGCAACGCTAAGCGTGGTGGAGAATCTGCTCTCTCGAACGGGATCAGGTGACGCGCTTGTAGCGATCGACGAACTTGGTAATCGACGGACCCGCTCGTGGGATGAACTTGCGGAGAGAGTGTCGTACGTGGCCGGCGCACTTGCACAACGAGGAGTGGTAGCGGGGGATCGAGTTGCGGTGTGGTTGCCCAACGGAGTCGAGGCGATTGAAGTCATGTTGGGAGCCGCCTCAATCGGTGCGGTCTTTTCGTCCTGCTCACCGGATTTTGGCGTGGCAGGGGTTCTCGACAGGTTCGGTCAAATTGAACCAAAGGTCCTCGTTGCGATTGATGCATACCGGTATGGCGGCAAGAATTTCGATTGTCTGGAACGGCTTGGTGAAATCCAACGGAAGTTGCCTTCGCTCGTTGACACCGTGCTCGTTACATCAAACCTCGTCACATCAAATTTGGAGCCGAATGCCGAGATGGCATACACCCGATACGAGGAGTTTGTCGCGTCTGGTTCGGCTGCCCCAAAATCACCGACTCGATTCCCCTTCGATCATCCGTGGTACGTCCTGTATTCATCGGGGACGACCGGAGTGCCGAAGTGCATCGTCCACCGAACCGGTGGCGTTCTACTCCAACATAAAAAGGAGCACCAGCTGCACTGCGATATTCATGAAGGTGATCGGGTGATGTACTTCACGACCACAGGTTGGATGATGTGGAACTGGCTCGCCTCGGTTCTCGCCAGTGGCGCCACCGCCATCTTGTTCGACGGTGCCCCGATGACACCGACGGTCACGCGACTATTTGACATTGTCGACTCCGAGGCAATCACCTTGCTTGGGGTCTCGGCGAAATATATCGACTCGTTGCTTAAAGCAAATTCTCGCCCGCTCGAATCCCATTCGCTCGAGACTCTACGAACCATCTGTTCAACTGGTTCACCATTGGCTCCGTCCGGATTCGAGTGGGTATACGAGTCGGTGAAAAGCGATGTGCACTTGGCATCAATTTCCGGTGGCACCGACATTTGTTCATGTTTTGTTGGCGGTGATCCGACAGGGTCCGTTTACTCAGGCGAGATTCAGCGCCCGGCTCTTGGTATGGCAAGCGATGTGGTCGACGACAGCGTGTTGTCGCTGGCCTCCACACCAGGAACTTCTGGCGAACTTGTATGTATTGAGCCGTTCCCATCAATGCCGCTTGGATTCTGGAACGACGGAGTAGCGGGTCTTCCCTCGCCGAGTCAACCTGGTCCAAAATTCCTCTCCGCATACTTCGAACACTTTCCTGGGATTTGGACACAGGGAGATTTCGCTGCGAGGACCGAACACGGTGGATTCATCCTTCAGGGCCGAAGTGATTCGACTCTTAATCCCGGCGGAGTGCGCATTGGCACGGCGGAAATTTATCGCGTGGTCGATAAGCATCCAGATGTTGTCGAGAGTTTGATATTTGGTCAGGAGTTGGGTACCGACGTGCGCATCGTGTTGCTTGTTCGACTCGTCGACACGGCACAGTTGAGCGAAAAGTTGGTGAGCGAGCTTAAGCAACAGATTCGCATCGCCACTACCCCTCGGCATGTGCCGGCACTTGTTCTACGGGTAAATGATCTGCCACGTACACGCAGCAACAAGATGGTTGAATTGGCTGTGAGTGACGCCGTAAATGGTCGGCCGGTTCGGAATCGCGATTCGATCGCCAATCCAGAGGCGATCGATGCGATCGTCGCTATGCCGGAGTTGCGTCAGTAGTTACGAAAGTTGGTCCTGGAGCACGCGTCGGCGACTCTCGAAGTCTTCGCGATTGTGGTAACAGCCGACGAATACGCGTTTGCCGAAGTACTCCATTCGGCCGTGCAACATGCGCCAATTGTCAAACAACAGAGCATCGCCGGGCTCAAGGCGTAAGACCGTCCAGGAGTTGCGGTCGTTTAAAAGCTCGTGAAATTTGGAATAGGCACTGTAAAAATCATTCTCTTCGCTAAGTGACAGTCGAAACGGTGCCCGATCGTAATTGTTAAACGAAATTTGCTCCACCCGTCCAACCCGATTGAGTCGAATGACGGGCCGCTGTGCGGAGAGATGAATTCCCGGCTCGACATAGTGTGATCTCACGTCTATGCGGGTGAGGATTTCGAAGGCTGCATTGTCAGTGCGACGAAGTTGTTCGGCGGTGGCAAGCCCGTCCACCAAGACGCTTTCGCCTCCACTGCCCTCGCGCTCGAGGCAGCAAAACATTTGAAGACCCGGTGCGTCGCGCGAGTATGTTCCGTCCGTATGCGGCTCAAGAAACGTCCGTGAGTAAGCCGAATCGCTGTGTTCCATCACCTCTGAGGACAAATTCCATATATCACCAAAGATTGTCTGGCGCGGATACCCGATTCGTCGGGCCAGAGTTTCGAACCCGGTACTCGATTGTGGAGTGTCGTGGACAAGCCCGTAGCCAAAATTTGCCACGTCATTCAGCCAAGTCGAGAGGCCTTGATCGGTTGAGACAACCTCGTCAAAGGTGATTCGACGCGAGCGATCATTCGATGGCGATTCCATATTGCCAAGACCTGCCACCTGAGCAAGCAAACGAGTTGGAAATTGCCCTGGTTCCGAGTGATCCGACCAAGTGACCTGAACTAAGTCGCCATCAATGGTGGCTCGGACCCCATGCACTAGTGGGTCAATCGTGAATGTGTCAATCTTGCGCTGCTTAGTGACGTTGTCGAACCGAGTTAGATCTTGGCTGTGATCTTGCAACCACCGCCATGAGAACAACTCTGGTTTGTGAACCAATTCAAACGCAACGAGCAGACCATCTTGAGAAATTTCTACGGCAGTAATTTTGGGCACTTTCATCTCAATACGGCACGATCCTATTCGTCGGGCAGTGCTTGGCTATCGGTAGGATTTAGCGGTCTACCTTCCGGGGTAGCTCAGTTGGCAGAGCAACGGACTGTTAATCCGTTTGTCGTGGGTTCGACCCCCACCCCCGGAGC
>JBDTPW010000028.1:0-2972 GCA_039932495.1 Ilumatobacteraceae bacterium | reverse complement strand
TAAACATCCAGGGCTAGTCATGACGAAGCCGGCAAAGGAAAAAACTTGAGTCCCGAACTCAACCCGATGCAGCAAGCGGTTCTTGATGCGCTCGGGAAATCTGCCGATTGGCAACCACTGCCGACGACGATTATCGAAACAATTCGCACACGGTTGCACGATGACTTACGCGATTTAGCCGAAAGAGTCACGCCCGAAACAGCGGTGTGGGTGACGAAACACAAACTCACCACCGTCCACGGATGCGAGACCAACTATTTGGCTTCGCTGGATTCATTCGAATGGTCCGTCGCCAATGTCAAGGGAACGGTTTTGCACAAGGCGGTTGAGTTGGGTCTCAACTGGCGCGGAGAAATAGTCCCAAGTGATGTTGTTGACGAAGCCTTGGCCCAATTGGCCGACGACGAACGCGGAGGCGCAGGTCCGTTCATTGAGCAACTAACTCCGGCCGAACGAGCGCAATTGCGCAGTTCGACGGTTGATCTGTTTACCAAATTTGATGAGTGCTTCCCTCCACTTAAAGCCTCGTGGCGACCTGTTCTGGAAAGTTCCGCTCGTTACGAAATGTTTGATCGTCGAATCAATCTCTCCACTCGCGCCGATCTCACCCTTGGCACACCGGGGGCGAAGGTGATTATCGATTTGAAAACCGGTCGATACGTGCCGTCACACCGGGAGGAGTTGCGCTTCTATGCACTCGTCGAAGCGATGCGCTCCGGTCAGGCTCCCCGCCGACTTGCTACTTATTCATTGGTCACTGCTCGCGCCGACGTCGAAGAAGTGACGGAAGGAGTGTTGCAGGCGGCCGCTCGCAAAACCGTCGACGGAATACGACTGATCGTCGAACTTGAGCGCGAAGGTCGAACGCCCTCGTTTCGTCCCGGTGCAGCGTGTTACTGGTGTCCATTAATGGATGACTGCGCCGAAGGAATTGCCTATAAAGAGCGTCGCCAGAATCCAGACGCGGACGATGAATAGTCAATCGCGCAATTAGCGAGACATCAGCGCGCAGGGGATCCCAAGCTGGGCGTTTGCACGAAACGTGGCGATGCGACGTTCGGCCTGAACGGCCGGCTTTGGCGGGCTAAGCAAATCCTCACCTAGATGATCGAACGCGGCATCGAGATCGTCGACGACGAACACCAGCCCCCAGAAACTTGCCGGACCGACTTTTGATTTAGGCGTCGAAACAATTTCCACGATGACCCCACCGAGCCGGTGAAACCCCTGTTGCATCCCATTGCCTGCGTCGCGAACGCGTTTGAGCGAAGCTCCAGTCGCCACGGCGAGCGCATCCGATGTGCGATGTAGGTCTGGAGTATTCACCACGACATGATCAACGCCGACAACGGCCAACCGAAACGAACCGCCGGTTTCGCCGATCGCCTCCCCCAATTGCGGCAACTCGTCCACATGCGTGGTGATCAAGCCGTCGATTGATTCGTCATTATGCGGTGCCTCAAACAACGACCACGAATGAATTCCGGGTGTCAGGTTTCTGTCGCAACGAAGCCACGTGTTTCCTACATGGGCAAGACCATCTACTGAAAATTGAATTCCTGCAGCTCCCCACGGATCGGTCGAACCACCGATAACGAACTCAGCAACGGTTGTTACTAGCCACGCCCCATATTTGGACGCTTGCCATGATTGGCCTTGGAGCGACGCATTCGGGCTTTTTTCTTCTTTGTTTTCTTCGACATAGTCCAGCCATGCTAACGCCTAGATTGGATTTACCGCCTACGCAACACTTGCTTCAAAATTCGGCAGTGCTTCGTCGATGTCCATTTCCACGAAAATGCACTCGCCCGGGCAACCTTCCGCCGCGCGCACAACTGCAATCTGATTTCGTTCGCTGACCCGCGCCAAACTTCCCGAACTTCCAGGGTTGTTTAGTGCGACGCCATGTTCGGCAACATAGGCGATGCCGTCTTCGAGTTGCACAAAGGCATCTTGGCAGTGGTCGACGCACAGACCGTCGCCGGTGCAGAGGTCTTGGTCAATCCACACTCGCATCATTTACACGCTAGTGAAATTGCGTCTTACTCAAGCAAATGTGGCAACAAGAACTAGGGCAACGAGAACCATGTTTCGAGTGACATTTGACCATCCAATCGGTCGCCTAGATCTGCCACCAAAACATGCACATGGCGGTCGAAGACCCCGCCGCAACTGTTCGACAATGAGTGCCGTGAACGACAGCAACAAGACAAGCGCAGCGATGTTTGCGACGGCGCTCAAGATTCGTCCGATGAGTCCAACACCGACAACGATTTCAACCCATGGAATGAATGGAATCAGGATGTGCGGAGCGCCAAGATTTGTGGCCTGAATCGGCCATTGCTTGCCGATGGTCAACTTTGACACGCCGGCAAAGACAAATACCGCGCCGACTAATGCCGAGCAAGTCCAGGCGATGAAATCCGAACTCACCAGCGATCCGCGGTCATTTTGGGTTCAGTGCGCGACGCCTGTGACCTTGCTCTTAAAAAACACCATCGCCGTTTCTTTCGATTCGGTCGTATGCAGATCGTTGACAATGGCCAGCACAAACAAATGGTCACCCGCTGGTGTCACTGATTCGATCGAGCAATCAATCCAGGCGACGACACCGGGCAGCACTGGGGCTCCGCTAGGTGACAACGTGTACTCAATGTCGGCGAAGCGACTCGGCTCGCCTTCGACCTCTTCTCTGGCAAAACGCCAACAGAACTCTTCCTGAGATTGGGCCAGAACGTTGACACAAAAAGACCCGCTCTGCTTTATCACCGGCCAACTCTTCGACGTAGCGCCTTGAAAAAATCCCACCATCGGCGGCTCAAGCGACACGGAGATCAGTGATCCAATGGTTACCCCGGCCGGTTCGCCCGCGTCACTGCACCCGGTGACGACGACAACACTTGTCGGAACGTGGCTAAGAACATGTCGAAAATGGATGCTGTCAAATGGCACGCTCACTGACGCGATGCTAC
>JBDTPW010000027.1:0-3185 GCA_039932495.1 Ilumatobacteraceae bacterium | reverse complement strand
ATTTCCTGGCGAATCGCGCGAGCACGTTTAATAATGGCGATTCGTTCGGCGCTGGCAACTCCCGGCGACGACGACATTGAGATACTTTACCGCCTCGGTGATTTGCGGGGCTTATCGACAATTCCGCCACGATGCGCCACACCGATAATTTCTGACCATTGGCCTACCTCGTGCGATTGTGCCCATCGATCAAGTTCGCCGACGATACGCAATGCCGCGCGTGGTTCCGCAAATGAAACTGTGCCCACTTGCACTCCAGATGCACCGGCACACATGAGTTCGGCGGCATCGGCACCGCTCGCCACGCCACCGACTCCAAGAATCGGTAAATTCGGAAACGCCTTGGCCACGTCGTACACCGCGCGAACGGCTATCGCGTGAATCGGTCTTCCGGAAACTCCTCCGCCGCCTCCGCCCAAAACCGGTAGCCCGGTGTGGATATCTAGTGTCATTCCGAGCATTGTGTTGATGAGCGTGACGGCTTCCGCACCTGCTTCATGGGCGACGCCAGCGATTTGAATAAGTCGATCTGTGTTCGGACTCAACTTTGCCCAGCGTGGAACTCCGCACGTCGAGGTCGCTTGCATGACCAAATTTGTGAGACCTTCATCGTGGGCAAACATTTGGTGTGATCCACTCGCCTCATTAACAACGTTTGGACACGACAGGTTGACCTCGACGGCGGTCAGGTGATGTGCGACCGGTGTTAACAACTCGGCGGCTCGCGCATAATCGTCGACGTTTCTTCCCCAGATACTGGCGATCACCGTTGCCTGACAAGCAACCAGTTGTGGCAGATCATCTGTAATCCATGCCTCGATTCCGGCACCTTGCAATCCGACTGAATTCAACATGCCACCTGGCAGTGGATATAAACGTGGTGCTTTATTGCCCGCCCATTCGAAGGCGGCGAGCGACTTAACGACGACGCCGCCCAATTTTGACAATGGCATGAACTCGTTGAGTTCCGCGCCGTGCCCGGACGTTCCAGAGGCCGTGAGAATCGGGTTTTTCAATTCGACTGATCCGACGAAAGTTGGTCCGAGTGAAATAGTCATCTCCCGTGATACTCCTGAAGAGAACGAACTTCTAGTGGATGTTGCTGAGCCTCTGCCAAACCCTGGACAGCGGCAAGTGCGGCCTTAATTGTTGTGACCGACGAGACCTTGTACATGTTGGCGGCCTTACGAATGGCTTCACCATCGGTTCGAGTTCTGCCTCCGCTTGGCGTGTTGATGACGAAGGAGATTTCTCCACGCTTGAGTAATTCGACGGCATCGTTGTGCCACTGAGATTCGGATCCAAGGACCTGCTCCGATACCTTGCCCACAATTCGGTCGACCGAATATCCGAATTTCGCTAGATACTCGGCGGTTCCACTCGTCGCCACGAGCCCAAGTCCAAGTTGGCGCAATCCTTTGGCGATGATTGGAGCGCTTGCTTTGTCGCGATCGTTGAGAGTGAGAAAGACCATTCCCGATGTTGGCAATTCGGTTCCCGCGGCGGTCTCTGCCTTAACAAATGCGCGACCAAAGGTGCTGTCGATGCCCATCACCTCACCGGTGGATCTCATTTCAGGGCCGAGTGTTGTATCGACCTGTGGAAAACGATTGAACGGCAACACTGCTTCTTTGACGGATACGTGACCTCTGTTGACTGGGTCCTTGAGCAGACCTTCCTTGCGCAACTCGACGAGTGTTGCGCCAAGCATGACTCGACTGGCGATCTTGGCCAGAGGCACCCCTGTTGCCTTTGCCACAAACGGTACGGTCCGACTGGCGCGAGGGTTCGCTTCAAGTACATAAATCGTGTTGCCGGCAAGCGCAAACTGCACGTTGAGCAAACCCCGTACATCGAGCGCGTTGGCTATCGCCTTGGTATACGACTCAACGGACTCAATCGCCCACGACTCGAGCGTAGGTGGTGGAATCGCACAGGCTGAGTCGCCCGAATGGACTCCAGCTTCCTCGACGTGTTCCATTACTCCGCCAATTAGTACGTCGCCCGTCGCATCCCGAATTGCGTCCACATCGATCTCCGTGGCGTCTTCAAGAAATCGGTCAACGAGGACAGGCCTCTGTGCGGATAGCCCCCCTTCGCGACCGAGCGTTCCTGCTGTAGCCAATTCGCTCATCGCCCGCATCAGATGTTCGTCGTCGTGGACTATCTGCATCGCTCGACCGCCGAGTACATAACTTGGCCGAATCAAAACGGGATATCCAACGCGGCGAGAGACGGCTATGGCTTCCTCAACGGTGAGTGCCGTTCCGCCCGGCGGTTGGGTAATTTCAAGTTGTTGGCACAGCGCGCTCCACTTTTGGCGATCCTCGGCGACGTCGATCGAGTGCGCGGAAGTGCCGGCGATGAGATGAGGAGGCAAAGCGCCTGACAACTTGAGCGGGGTCTGCCCACCGAGTGAGACCACAACTCGAGGTGGTGCTCCTCCGGCAATTGTTTCGGCCTCGATGACGTTCATCACGTCCTCAGCCGTGAGCGGTTCAAAATACAAACGATCGGACGTGTCGTAATCGGTGGAAACGGTTTCCGGATTGCAGTTGATCATCACCGTTTCAAATCCTGCATCGCGCAAGGCGAAACTTGCGTGCACGCAGCAGTAATCGAATTCGATTCCCTGACCGATTCGGTTTGGTCCACTGCCGAGAATGATCACCCGAGGCTTACTCGACGGTTTGACCTCATTCTCGTCTTCATACGTTGAATAGTGGTACGGCGTTTCGGCCTCAAACTCAGCGCTACATGTATCGACGGTCTTGTATGTAGGAACAACTCCGGCATTAATCCGATTTTGGCGAACCAACGATTCCGTTACGCCCCACAAATACGCAAGTTGGCCGTCGGAAAATCCAAGTCGTTTCGCTCGTCGCCAATTCGCTCGCGTCATGGCAGTGAATCCGATCGTGGCCAAGTGCTCACGCTCGTCGATGATCAAGCGCATCTGATCGATGAACCAGGGGTCAATGTGCGACGCGAGGTGAATGGTTTCGGTGTCCAATCCGCGGCGTAGGCAATCACCAACTTGAAACAGCCGCTCCGGAGTAGGAATTGAGATCGCCGCAATGAGTTCGGCTTCCGACAGACGAGCCAGAATCTCTTCACCCGGATCGCAGTTCAGTCCAAGGCGACCGTTTTCCAGTGAGCGCAGTGCCTTTTGCAAACTCTCTGCA
>JBDTPW010000026.1:0-32427 GCA_039932495.1 Ilumatobacteraceae bacterium | reverse complement strand
GAAGCCGCCGTCGGCGGCCGCCGTCTTGCTTGCCGCGGGAACGAAAGGTAAGAGATTGGCGCTCCCACATGCGCGAGTGTTGTTGCATCAGCCGTACGGACAAATGGATTATGCCCAGGTGACAGATCTCGAAATCGCGGCAAGGGAAATTTTGCGGATGCGAGAGTTGATGGAGCACATCTTGTCTAAGCACACCGGACAACCCGTTGAGCGAATTCACGTAGACACCGATCGTGACTTTGTCTTGGAAGCAAAGGACGCTCTCGAATACGGAGTAATCGACGAGATCATCACCTCGCGCAACCTGTCCGACCGTAGCGGACCGATTCGCTGAGATAGATCGACACAATCGTGGCAAAGTTTGGTGACTCAGCTGAGTTAGTGAAGTGCTCGTTTTGTGGAAAATCGCAAAAACAAGTCAAAAAACTTATTGCTGGCCCGGGCGTTTACGTTTGCGACGAATGCATCGAACTGTGCAATGAAATCATCGAAGAAGAATTCACAACTACTGCAGAAGTCGGAATCGAACAACTTCCGACGCCGAGAGAAATCAGGGCATTTCTAGACGAGTACGTGGTCGGACAGGAGCAAGCGAAAAAGGTCCTGTCGGTTGCCGTGTTCAACCATTATCGACGTATTCGCTACCGATCGTCGGGGGCATCGCGCGGCGAGGAAGTCGAACTTCAAAAGAGCAACATCTTGCTCTTGGGACCGACCGGATGCGGCAAGACACACATGGCCCAAACGCTTGCCCGATTGCTCAACGTTCCGTTCGCCATCGCCGACGCAACCGCGCTCACCGAAGCTGGCTACGTCGGTGAAGACGTGGAAAACATTTTGCTCAAACTCTTGCAGGCCGCCGATTTCGATGTGAAAAAGGCCGAAACCGGAATTGTGTACATCGACGAGATCGACAAGGTTGCTCGCAAGAGCGAGAATCCTTCGATCACACGCGACGTGTCGGGCGAGGGAGTGCAACAGGCACTGCTGAAAATCCTTGAGGGAACAGTTGCCTCAGTACCACCGCAAGGCGGACGAAAGCATCCGCATCAAGAGTTCATCCAGATCGACACGACCAATGTTTTGTTCATAGTTGGTGGCGCGTTTTCTGGTCTTGAGCAAATAATCGGCACGCGCATCGGTCACAAGGGTGTTGGGTTTCATGCACAGGTTCGATCGAAGGCCGAGAAGGATGCAGGCGAATTGTTCGGCCAGGTGATGCCGGAAGATTTGCTCAAGTTTGGGATGATTCCTGAATTTGTCGGTCGCTTGCCGATGATTGGTGCGGTTCACAGTCTCGATCGCGGTGCGCTGATCCAAATCCTTACCGAGCCAAAGAATGCACTGCTCAAGCAGTATCAGAAGTTCTTTGAATTCGAAGATGTCGAACTGGAAATCACCAAGCCGGCGCTCGAGGCCATTGCCGACCAGGCATTGAAGCGCGGCACGGGAGCCCGAGGCTTGCGGGCAATTCTCGAAGAGGTACTGCTCAATGTCATGTACGAATTGCCCGGCCGGACGGATGTCGCAAGAGTGGTTGTGGATGTCGACTCAGTCATTGGTAAAGCGAGTCCGACGATGGTCGCCCGCAATACACGTGTCACGCGGCAGCGTCGAGCAGCGTCTTAGTTCTTAATTTTCGCTGATGCGATACGCGGAGGCGCTGCGCTACCTCGACGAACACGCCAGTTACGAAAAGACTGGGCGGGTTGAATCGCCGTCACTTGTCAATATTTCTCGGCTCATGGAGCAGATTGATAATCCTCAACTGAGTTATCCCGTTATTCACGTCACCGGCACAAACGGCAAAGGATCGACGACACAGATCATTACTCGATTGTTGATGGCTCACGGTCTCAATGTCGGCACATACACGAGCCCCCATCTGGAGAAACTGAACGAACGCATTGCGTACAACGGCACTCCGATCGGAGATGAGGACTTCGGAATCAATGTTGGCGCAATTGCAGACATCGAGGTTTTGGCCGGAGTGCGGCCCTCGTATTTCGAAATCATGACAGCGGCCGGGTTCCGGTTTTTCGCAGACTCTGCAGTTGATGTTGCAGTGATTGAAGTGGGAATGCTCGGACGATGGGACGCGACAAACGTTGTCAATGCCGACGTCGCGGTCATTACGAATATTGACCTTGACCACATGGAATTTGCCGGCCCGCTATTAGGTGATATTGCTCACGAAAAAGTTGGCATCGCCAAATCCAAGAGTTCTCTAGTTATCGGTGACGTAAATCCGGATTTGAGATCGGTATGGCAATCGGCAGGAGCGGAGCGAGTGTTGTTGCGTGGCGACGACTTTGACTGCCTCGACAACCAGCTGGCGGTTGGCGGGCGCCTCATCGATGTGCGAACTCCGCGGAAATTGTACGGCGAGCTCATGGTGCCGTTGAATGGCGCGCACCAAGGTGACAACGCATCGATTTCGATCATGGCAGTTGAGGAATTTTTTGGTGCACCTCTCGATCGCGACGTAGTCAGCGAAGGGCTTGCCAACGTAGAAATGCCCGGACGATTCGAAGTGATGGGTCGCCAGCCACTTGTTGTAATTGATGGGGCACACAATCCCGCGGGCGCCGAAGTGTGTGCTGAAGTATTTTTCGACGACTTCGATCCGCCAGGTCGGCGGATACTGGTTGTTGGAATGTTGACAAGTCGCGAACCTGGATCAATGCTCTCTGCATTACGCGCCGACGACTTTGATTTGGTTGTCTGTTGCACGGCTCCGTCTCCGCGTGGGCTAGCGGCAGAAAGTATTGCAAAGGCAGCCCGAGCGATCGGTTGCGATGCAGTCGAAATTGTCGAATCCGTTGATCAGGCATGTGAACGGGCTTTGCGTTTTGCGAAACGGGAAGACGCTGTGCTTGTTGCGGGTTCGCTCTATGTAGTTGGAGCCGCCCGCACATACTTACGAAACAGCAGTAGCCTCTAGCGGGTGACAAATCGAACTCTCGTCCTACTCAAACCAGATGCGGTTGAGCGTGGATTGGTCGGCGAAATTGTTTCGCGATTCGAAAATAAAGGTCTAACAATTGCCGCGCTGGAATTTCGCAAATTAGACGCCGCAGTCCTCGAGCAGCATTACGCGGAGCACAAAGACAAGGGTTTTTACAGCGATCTCGTTACCTTCATGTCTCGAGGTCCGGTTGTCGCCTTGGTTGTCGAAGGACCGCAAGACACATGGCAGGTCGTTCGTGCGATGATGGGTGAAACCAATCCACTCAAAGCGTCACCCGGAACTATTCGAGGTGACCTGGGCACCATTTTCACCGAGAATCTTGTGCACGGGAGCGACTCAGCGGCCTCGGCCGAACGTGAGATCGGAATCTTCTTTCCGAATCTTAAGTAGAATCAGCACAACTATGCGGCGCGATCGCTAGCAATCGACGTCAAGGAGTTTTCGAAATGGCACGTAGTAACGCTTTATCCTTGGGTCGCGACATCGCGATTGACTTGGGTACGGCGAACACCCTTGTCTATGTCAAGGGTGAAGGAATCGTTCTTGATGAGCCGTCGACGGTTGCCGTCGACAATCGAACCGGACAACTAGTAGCGGTTGGTCTCGAGGCCAAGCGGATGTCGGGTAGGGCCCCCAAGAGCATTCGAATCGTTAGACCACTGAAAGACGGAGTCATTGCGGACTTTGAAATCTGCGAAAAGATGCTCCGCTACTTCATCCAGAAAGTGCACTCCAGTAAGTGGAACAAACCGCGAATGATCATTTGCGTGCCTTCCGAAGTCACGGGCGTCGAACGCCGTGCTGTCCAAGACGCTGCACAATTCGCAGGTGCTCGCAGACCTGTTTACATCATCGAAGAGCCGATGGCCGCGGCGATCGGCGCGGGACTTCCGGTGCACTTGCCGAGCGCAAACATGATTGTTGACATTGGCGGCGGGACTACAGAGGTCGCCGTCATTTCGATGGGCGGAATCGTCACGGCCCATTCCGCGCGTGTGGCCGGTGATGAGATGAACGACGCGATTGTGGCGATGTTTCGCAAGGAATTCAATTTGGACATCGGCGACAACACCGCCGAGGAAGTGAAAATTCAGATCGGCTCGGCTTGGCCACTGGCCGAAGAGATCACGGCGGATGTTGGCGGCCGCGATGTCGATTCTGGTCTACCGCGAACTCAAGCCATCACGACAAACGACGTTCGCACAGCCCTCGATGAACCGGTCACCGCAATCATTGACGCGATAAAGATGACGTTGGAGCGAACGCCACCCGAACTGGCCGCCGACATTATTGGTCAAGGACTTGTTCTCTCGGGCGGTGGATCGCTGTTGGCCGGACTAGCCGAAAGAGCCATGTTCGAGACTGGGATTCACGCATATCTCGCGCCCGAACCGTTGTACTCCGTGGTTCTAGGGGCAGGGCTCACTCTCGACAACATTGAAGCAATGAAAGGTCTGACCGCGCAGACCGTTCTCGAGTAGGTCGACTCGAAAGATTGTGGCTGGATTAGCAATAAATCGACGTCGAGCAATTGTGTTGCTCGCGCTGACATCGATAATTTTACTGACACTGGATTTGCAGGGGAGTTCGGCGACCACGAACGTGCGATCGGTATTCGGCACGGTTTTTAGCCCGATCGAAGATGTTGTTCGCGTTGTGACAAGACCGGTAAGCAACGCTTGGTACGGCATCACCCATTACGACGACATCAAGTCTGAGAACCGATTGCTGCGGGAAAAGATTGCGCAACAGGAAGGCGCCGCGGTTGCCGCGGCCGCCTCCGTAAGACTTTCACAGGAATTGCTTGCGCTCAACGGATTGCCCACGCTTGCCGGAATTAATTCGGTGACCACTCAGGTCATCGGCGAATCTCCATCGAATTTTTCGACGACCGTGGAAATCAATCGTGGCAGCGAAAGTGGAATTCGGGTTGGAATGCCTGTGCTCAACGCCGCTGGTCTTGTCGGTCGCATTACCCAAGTGTTTACGGATCGCGCTGTGGTGATGTTGATCAGCGACCCGGAATATGCATTGTCGATAAAGGTCGTCAATCCTCCTGAAACAACGACTGCGACAACGGTGCCGGGCGAAGATGTTGGGACGAAGGTCACGGTGGCACCTACAACCACAACGACAACCACATCACCAGTTGTCGTGTCGACCATTGCCGGATTCACTCCAGGTTCAACGACGATTCCAAGTTCTCCTTCGGGTGTCACATCACTGACGGTTCCCGTCAGTGGAATACTCGCCGTTCGCGAAACCGGAATTCTCGAGGGGCAGGGTCCGCAACATTTGCCGACGGTTCGATTTATATCCACAGATCCTCGATTTGGAGCGATCCGAATCGGGGCTTCAATTGTGAGCGCCGGTGGTTCGACGAGTTTGGCTCCGCCTGACATTGTTGTCGGTACTGTGTCGCGAGTGGTTCCGCGCCTCGGGACCGCTGGCCCAATTCTTGAAATCGAACTTGTCACTGACTTGACAAATTTGTCATTCCTGCGAGTCTTGCTATATCAACCGATTACAGAACGTGGTACCCCGTGAATCGACTGTTGGTCGTTTTTTCCAGTCGTTGGACCAGGTTGGTGCTCGTGGCACTCGTCCTGCTTGGACTCCAAACCACATTATTCAATCAACTTCGACCTTTTGGAGTAATGGTTCCGTTGATGCTCTTGTTTTCCGTTTCCGCCGGCACGGTTTACGGCTCGGAAGTAGGAGCCATCACCGGCCTCGTCGTTGGTGCGATGTATGACTGTGTTCTTGCTACTCCTTTTGGACTCGCATCGCTGGTATTCGGGATGGTCGGGTACATCGCGGGATTCTTGCCGCTATTTGTTCGCGAGCCGACATGGTGGAGCCGTGCACTGATTATTGCCGCGGTCAGTGCATTAGGAGAGATCTTGTTTCCAGTTGCCCTAAAAATGGTCGGGGTTGACGGGTGGTTGGACCTGCACGCGTTGTGGATAGCCGCCGTAGTTGCGTTACTTACAGGCGCGCTCGCGCCACTATTTATACCTCTTTCTCGTTGGACGCTCCACGAACCCGTGAGAACCTAAATGGCCAGGCTCGGTCGTTCGAAGCGCCTCGTTGCCCTTGGTCTTGTCACCCTTTTGCTGATGAGCGTGTTGACGGTGAGGATGTGGTTTTTGCAGGCAGTAGAGGCGCGATCGACAGAGTCCATCGTGCTCGCCGTTCGGACACGCACAATCAAGCTGCTTCCCGAACGCGGAAGAATTTTCGACGCGAAGGCACGTGTGCTCGCCGACAATCGACGAATATTGACGGTGACCATCGATCGGAGCGTGATCAAGGATGCCGTCGATCGTTTGGCGATGTTTCAGCGGCTCTCTGGGCCGTTGGAATTGCCACTTGATTTGTTGTACGAGCGATATGCGGACCAGCGGTTCGGACCGCTCGAGGCCTTGCCGCTAAAGGAAGATGTGTCAGAAGAAACCGCGCTCTTCCTCCAAGAGCGAACTGAAGATTTTCCAGGCGTCTATGTGCGTGAAGAATGGAGACGTAACTATCCGTATGGTGCGCTAGGAGGTCACATCGTCGGATACATGGGTGCGATTCTGGCGAACAATCTTGCCTATTACCGTTCAATTGGATATGACCCAAATGAGCGGGTCGGTCAATACGGCGTCGAGCAGTCATACGAAACGATTCTGAGAGGCGAGCCGGGTTACGTCCGCTACGAAGTTGATGCGCAGGGAAATGTTCTTCGCATACTTGAACGAGTCGAGCCGGTTCCCGGCAACGATCTCCAACTGTCGATCGATCTTTCGATTCAACAATTTGCCGAGCAGGCACTTGAAACTGAATTAGGTTTGCGCCGCAGAGTTGAAGCCGCCACCATCAATCTCCCAGATGGAACACCCGATCCACAATATGGCGAGGTCAACTATTACAAGGCACCTGCCGGTTCGATCGTCCTGCTCAATCAGGAAACCGGGCAGGTTGTGGCCATGGCCTCGTATCCGCGCTTCGATAACCGGTGGTTTGGTTCGGTGATTACGAACAACAAATTTGCCCAGATATTTCCACAAACGGACGATCCAGACTTATCCATTTTGGTGAACCGGGCGATTTCGGGAAGATACAACTTGGGTTCCTCGTTCAAACCATTCGTCGCCTACGCGGCGCTCAACACCGGCCAGTTGCCTGGTGGTTCGGAGTACGTATTTCGCGACGAGGGAACGTACAAACTGGAAAGCATTCCCAATGACAGGTGTCAGCAGGGAGTCAAGTGCGTTTTCCGTAACGCAACATGTCGAGCCACGAACCTTCCTTGCAGATACGGGCCGGTCACTGTCGAAGAGGCCCTTGCAGTTTCGAGCGACTCGTTTTTCTACAAGATCGGCGAGCAAATTTTGACCGAGCGCGGGTACCAAGCGATTCTTGAGCAGCAAGTTCGGTTATTTGGATATGGTTCGCCGACCAATATCGATCTTCCCTACGAATATTCGGGAACGATTCCAAGCAAGGCCTTGAAAAGACGAATGGCCGACATAGGCGCAATTTCGGAAGAGTCAGGACAGGCGTATTACGTAGGTGATCAAATTTTGTTTGCCATTGGTCAGGGATTGCTATCGGCCACTCCGCTACAAGTCGCAACCGCATTCGCCGTTCTTGCCAATTCCGGCAGGCTCTATCAGCCACACGTCGTTCAAAAGATTCTGTCGCCGGGGACGCCGGACGAAGCACCAGGCGTCGCGGATGTTGCAGCCTCCTCAATCGTTGAGCGGTTCGACAATTTGGATCCCGTACGCACCCTGGATATGTCCGGTGACCGTCGCGAACCGATAATCAAAGGTTTGACACGAGTCATCACCGGTCCTGGTGTGACATTCGGTTACTACCACAAGACAACCGGTGAAAACTTGTTTCGCGGCTATCCATACAAGACGTTGCCAATTGCCGGAAAAACCGGAACCGCTCAGGGGTTTGGCAACCTGCCATGGAACGACTCGTCCGCATTCGGCGCATTTAGTCTCGATTCCGCTATGCCGTACGCCGCGTATGCATACTTGGAAAAGTCTGGTTACGGATCGCAAGCTGCCGCGCCCGTTGTCAAATGTTTGTTTACCGCCTTGGCAGGCGAGTACCGACTCGACCCCGTGATTCCGGCCGACCCACTGAACCTCAATTCGAACGTGGCTGCACCTCCATCGACTTTGCGAAATCCGGTGTGCCTTGCCGGAGTGGGTTCGGAAAGTCGCGATTGATGTTCAAGAGAAAACCAAAGCCAATGTTGGCAATTGGACGTCAAGGATCGGCAAGCCGGGCATTTGTCGGAAGTTTTTCGGATCCATTTCGCAATATTGATTGGATACTTCTTGGTTCGGTGATTGCGCTCGGCGTCATCGGGATGTTCAACACTTACTCCGCGACTCGCCAACGTCTGATCAATCAAGGCTTCGATCCATATATATATGTCCAACGACAGGTCGCCTTTGCCATTATTGCAACCGGTGTGATGGTTGCAATAATGGCGGTCGGCCACGACTGGTTTCGGGCGCGAACGGTTTTTCTCTACGGCGCGGTTTTGGTGTCGCTCGTATTGGTGTTGGTTGCCGGCGCGGTTCGAGGAGGCGCGCGACTGTCGTTCGACTTTGGAATCTTTTCCGTACAACCAGCCGAGGCAGCAAA
Organism: Ilumatobacteraceae bacterium; assembly: GCA_039932495.1. GTDB lineage: Bacteria > Actinomycetota > Acidimicrobiia > Acidimicrobiales > Ilumatobacteraceae > UBA3006. The sequence goes on along the minus strand of JBDTPW010000026.1, from coordinate 23,801 downwards.
GCCAATTGTTTTGCTGACAATCGCCGCCTACCTTGCGGACTCGATTGAGGACCGAATCAATTATCACCAATTTGTCATGTCGCTGTACATCCTCGGAGTGCCAATTGGCCTCATCCTGTTGCAACCGGACCTTGGCTCTGCATCTGTGCTTATCGCCGCCGTCGTTGGACTCTTGTTCGTTGCCGGGGCCAAGAGACGTTATCTCCTTTTGATTACGGCAATGTCGATCTTGACGGTTATTGGCACCGTAATCGGAGGCGTTGTCGGCGGATACCAGTTGGCACGAATCGAGGCCTGGCTCAACCAGAACTCGAAAGACAGCGCGTTAGACAGAATTCTCCTCCAGGTGAGATTCGCCAAACGAGCGGTTTCCACCGGCGGATTCTTTGGCAAGGGATATCTCAATGGGCCGCTCACCAACGGAGCATTTATTCCCGTGCAGTTCACAGACTTTCCATTTTCCGCAATTGCCGAGCAATTCGGAATGCTTGGCGGCGGCATCGTGCTTGGTCTGTTTGGAATTGTGTTGTGGCGCACATGGCGAATTGCTCAACTGGCGAGAGATCGACTTGGACTTTTGATTTCGGCAGGAATTTTCACGATGCTGTCGTGGCAAATATTTCAAAACATCGGCATGACCCTCGGATTAACTCCCGTCAGCGGTCTTCCGCTTCCGTTCATTTCGTATGGCGGATCTCACCTTGTCTCGTCGGCGATGCTCATTGGCTTGGTCCAAAGTATTCATATGAGGCGCCTCGAATAGGTCACCAAATGTGGTCCTGGATGGGGGTAGCCTTAATGACAGGGTCGGGCACAGATACCCAGCCACAAGTTGATGACGCGATGGCGTAACGCCGAAGCTTCGGTTTCGCGAGCGCCGCGCGGCGATGGCAATACGGATGCACAAGGATCGCGTCCCGAAATGTCATCGAATTATAGGAAACGAGAAGTTAATGAGTGAATTGAGCGCAGGGGCGCCTAACCCCGAGCAGCCATCTATGGTTCCGCAGGTCGCCCCAATGGCTGACGATATTGCGGCGCGCAAGCGTCGACGCGGACACCGTGGTGGGACCAATCGAAATCGCTCGACTGCAGTCGAGCTACCTGATCCTCCGAAAGAGGCCAAAATGTACGACATCGAAACGGGGGCATCCGCACTTGTGCGCAAGCCTCAAATAGGCGACACGCGACCTGCGCCAGTCATCCAAAATTCGCCAAGTAATGCGCCAACGCAATCGGAGGCGAGCGCGAACGGTGACCACACCGAAACACGAGCCAAACCAAAGAGTCGAAGAGGTAACCGTCGAGGTGGCCGTAATCGTCGTGGTCGAGTTGAGAGAAGCGACAACGCCGCAACTTCGTCAAACACGGACGCCGATCTCATTGAGCGGCGTCGAGGCAAAGAACGCAATGGACGACCACTTGGTCGCTACTTCATGTGCGTCCAGGTCCGTCCGGAGTTCACGCAGGTGGCGATGCTTGAGGGGCGAAACCTTATCGAGCACTATGTCAGTCGTCCGGCCGACGACGATGAGCAGATTCACGGAAATATTTACTTGGGAAGAGTGCAAAACGTGTTGCCGGGCATGGAGGCTGCATTTGTCGACATCGGAACGCCGAAGAATGCGGTGTTGTATCGCGGCGATGTTCAATTCGACAAGGAAGACGTTGTCGAGCAGGGTCCAGATCCGCGGATTGAACAAGTGCTAAAGGCTCGCCAACTCATTTTGTGTCAGGTGACAAAGAATCCGATTGGCGCAAAAGGCGGAAGGTTGACCCAAGAAGTCTCCTTGCCAGGACGATTCGTCGTGCTGATTCCGGATTCGCGTACGTATGGAATTTCAAAGAGACTTCCAGACAACGAGCGCAAGCGATTGCGGGCAATTCTCGATCGCATCAAGCCAGAAGAGCACGGAATCATTGTTCGCACGGCATCGGTGCATGCAACGGAGCACGAACTCGACACCGATTTGAAACGGCTCTTAGCCCAATGGAACGAGATCAAGGAAAAGGCCAAGAAGGCAAATTCGCCAACATTGCTGTACCGCGAACCGCCACTTGCGGTCAGGGTCATCCGCGAGGAATTCAGTAGCGACTACCGCGGGGTAACCATCGACGACGAAGCCCTATATATAGAGGTGCGCGACTACATTCAAGCCTTCAATCCAGAATTCGCCGATCGAGTCGAATATTACGACGCATCGAAGGAAGGGTTGCCGCTGTTTGAGCACTATCGGGTGCACGAACAGCTACGCAAGGCTCTCGAGCCAAAGGTGTGGTTGCCAAGTGGTGGTTCGCTCATTATCGAGCACACAGAAGCCCTGACCGTGATCGACGTGAACACCGGCAAAAATGTTGGAAAGTCGAACCTTGAGGAAACCGTATTCCACAACAACTTGGAGGCCGCGGACGAGATCGCAAGGCAATTGCGACTCAGGGACATTGGCGGAATCATCGTCATCGACTTCATTGACATGGAAATTCGCGAAAATAGGCGCAAGGTGCTCGACGCATTTAGAGACGCATTGGGGCGCGACAAAACCCGTACCCAGGTATTTGAAATTTCCGACTTGGGACTCGTAGAAATGACGCGAAAACGTATCGGCGAGGGTCTGCTCACCAGTTTCACGGACATTTGTGAAAAGTGTGAGGGTCGCGGCGTACTCATGGACTTGTCGATGCTCGACTAGTCGTCAATACTCGACGAATTTATTGTGCAACTTCGATACTCAGGGATAGGATAAGAAACCGTTATGTACGCAGTGATTGCATCAGGTGGCAAGCAGGAGAAGGTATCCAAGGGCCAGCAGGTCCAGGTCGAACTCCTCGACATTGCCGATGGAGCCGAGGTTCGTTTTACCCCGGTCCTCGTGGTCGACGGTAAGAATGTGCTGGCGACGCCAAAAGAGTTGGCCAAGGCCTCCGTCACAGCGAAAGTTGTTGGCAGCGCGGCCGGACCGAAGATCGATGGATTCACCTACAAGAGCAAAACAAATCAGCGCCGTCGTTTTGGACATCGTCAGAAGTATTCGGTGATCGAAATCACCGAAATTGCGAAAGGTTAATTTATGTCAAAGACAAAGGGCGGCGGCTCCACGCGCAATGGTCGTGACTCCAATGCACAACGCCTAGGTGTCAAGGTTTTTGACGGCACGTTGATTTCTGCCGGCACAATTCTCATTCGTCAGCGCGGAACAAAGGTGCACCCGGGAAAAAATGTTGGTAAAGGCAAGGACGACACGCTATTTGCATTGGCTTCCGGAAACGTCAAGTTTGGCCAACGTGGTGGACGCAAAGTCGTCGACGTCGTAGACGCCAGTTAAACCAGCCAATTTCGTCTTCTTTTAGTTCGTATCGATTCCCTGGGGTAGTTGCGAACTATTCCAATTAAGTAGGGCCACCGCCTGGCGACAGGCGAAGCGATCGGTCATTCCGCCGACATAGGCGACGGCATTGTGAACAGCTTCGTGACCAGTGCCTTTAATTTCGGCGAAGTCCTCGATCAATTGCGGGTTACTGATGTAATGCTCGACCAGGGCTCGCAACAACGTAATGACGGAAGCGGCCTGGTTTCGCGACGCCTCGCGCATGTAGATATTTTCGTAATTGAACAGCCGGAACTGGGCCAACGCATGGGCCGTCGATCCATCCATGCCAATGGTGCCCGAGGAGATTGTGGTGCCGATCAACGCAGAGATAAAGGCACGAAGTTGGCTACTGCGGGTGGTTCCGCATGTGGATCGCACCTCGTTCGGTAATTGATCCGCAGAGACGATTCCTGCGGCGACCGCGTCTTCAAAGTCGTGGCATACATATGCAATTCGGTCGGCCCAAGACACGACCTCACCCTCTGCAGTTCGCGGCGCCGGTCGCGACCATGAGTGATTGCGAATGCCGTCCAATGTTTCGGAGCACAGATTGAGTGAGGAGAGGGTCACGTCGGCTCCCCACACCGCGTGATCAAATCCATGGCTGACAAATTGGCTAAGAGCGTCTTCGCTCGCATGACCGCCCGGCCCGTGCCCGCAGTCGTGACCGAGTGCAATTGCTTCGGTGAGCGAGACATTGAGCCCCAGCGCGCGAGACAAGGCTGTTGCCACCTGGGCAACCTCAAGTGCATGGGTGAGACGAGTGCGTTGGTGGTCTCGGGGAAAGACAAATACCTGGGTCTTGCCTGCCAGCCGTCGGAACGCCGAGGCATGTAAAATCCGATCGCGGTCACGCTCGAAGCATGTACGAAATGGATCCGGTTCTTCGGCCACGGTGCGGTTTCCTGAACCTTTAGCTCTAGTTGCGCGTGGCGAAAAGTATGTGTCTTCGATCGATTCGCGTTCGACGCGACCGATGGAATGATCACTGCCTGTTCCCGCCGAGGAATCGACATGAGCCAAACGAATATCCGAATTTCCGATGTTGCCGTGCATTGTCTCGGCCCAAGATTCGGCACGTGAAAGTGGCTGTCCTTCGCCCATGGCAACACGATACGTGGACCGTGAGGTGTGGTACGGCAGTATCCTGAAAAACCCCTATGAGCGTATTTGTTGACGAAGCACAACTAAATGTTCTTGGCGGCGATGGCGGTGCCGGTTGCGTAAGTTTTCGCCGAGAAGGCCCTGTGGCTTTTGGCGGGCCCAATGGTGGTGACGGCGGCAATGGAGGATCGGTGTGGCTCATCGCCGATCACAATGTCGCATCGCTGCTGGCGTTCAGAGATCACCCCCATCGACGCGCGGGAGATGGGGTCCACGGAATGGGCAAAGACTTGCACGGACGGCGTGGCAAAGACCTCGAGGTACATGTTCCCGAAGGAACGGTGGTCAAGGACATGTACACAGGAGAGGTGCTCGCCGATCTTCCGGTCCACGGATCCAAATGGCTGTGCGCGCCTGGTGGGCAAGGTGGGCGTGGTAACGCGCGGTTCTTGTCCAACCGACGAAGGGCGCCAAAATTTGCCGAGCAAGGCGAGCACGGGGTCGAGCGCTGGCTCAAACTTGAATTGAAACTGATGGCCGATGTTGCTCTCGTCGGTTTTCCCAACTCGGGAAAGAGCACATTCATAAGCGCCGTTTCGGCGGCTAAACCAAAGATCGCCAACTATCCGTTCACGACTTTGGAGCCGCACCTCGGTGTTGTCAGGCTCGATGAGACAACCGAATTTATTCTCGCCGACATCCCAGGGATCATCGAAGGCGCAAGCGACGGAAAAGGGCTTGGTCATCAATTCCTGCGCCACATCGAAAGAGCACGGGTGCTATGCGTACTGCTCGACCTCGCACCTATGGATGGCATGTCGCCGACCAAACAACTTGACATTCTGTTGCACGAATTACAGGCATACAAGCCGGAATTATTGGAACGCCCTCGACTGGTGGTTGGCACAAAGGCGGATGCGGCAGACGTCAATGCTCAAGCCGATTGGACGGGAGAGCGAATTTCGGCCGTGACCGGAGACGGAGTGCGTCCCGTGCTAGGGAAACTTGCAGATTTAGTCAAACAGGCTCGATCTAACCAGCCGCCGCAACAGACAGCCGTCGTCATTCGTCCAGAACCGGAAGGAACGCACGTCGAGAAAATTTCTGACAACGAATTTCGACTTAAGGGCCGCGCCGTCGAGCGCGCGGTGGCGCTCAACGACGTTCACACTCCCGACGCACTCAATTACATCGATGAACGGTTGAAGAATCTTGGCGTACCGCGACTGCTTGTTCGGGCCGGCGCCGGCGACGGTGCAGTTGTGTGGATTGGTGAATTTAGCTTCGACTATGTACCGGAGCAATAACCATGGTGCCGGAGCAATAGCCATGCGAATCGTTGTGAAAATTGGTACTTCGTCTGTTACTGACGAGAGCGGAAGTATTCAGCAATCGGTTATTGCCAGCCTTTGTCGTCAGGTAGCGCAACTACGAAGCGACGGGCACGAGGTTCTCATAGTTAGTTCGGGCGCCATCGCCGGAGGAGTTGCCGCACTCGGGATGACCCGCAGGCCAAACGACACACTTACACTCCAGGCATTGGCCGCGGTTGGCCAGAGTCGGCTGATGCAGGAATACAACCAGCAACTTCACGAACACGGCCTTGTCGGCGCCCAAGTATTGCTTGTCCCCAACGACTTTATCGATCGCCACCAATACCTGCATGCACGTGACACTTTGTGTCGATTGCTCGACCTCGGTTGCGTGCCCGTGATAAACGAAAATGACGCGATCGCCAGCGATGAAATTAGATACGGCGATAATGATCGAATCGCAGCACTCGTCGCCCACAGCGTCGACGCCGATGTCCTCATCCTGCTAACCGACATAGACGGGTTGTACACGGCAGATCCAAATGTGGATCGGACGGCAACACTCATTGATCAGGTCAGTGCGGACGATCCACTGTTGTCCGTAAATGCAAGTACCTCGTCGACAGCTCGCGGGAGCGGGGGAATGGCTTCCAAATTGGCGGCCGCCCGTATCGCCTCGTGGTCTGGTGTGCGAACGGTCATCGCAGACGCCCAAAAGGATGACGTGCTGGCCAACTCGCTGTCTCAAGTCAAGGGTGCGGGAACACAATTCTTGCCCCATGATCGACAGCTGTCAGCTCGAAAATTATGGATTGCGTTCGCCGCCCACAACGCCGGGGTCATTGTTGTCGACTTGGGTGCCAAAGCTGCACTCATCGATCGGAATACATCGTTGCTCCACGCAGGCGTCATTGAGGTACATGGCGACTTTTTACAGGGTGACACCGTCGAGATTTCGGATATAGATGGTGGCGTATTCGCTCGCGGAATGGTCAGTGTCGATGCGATCCAGGCAAGTGCCGCTGCCGGTCGTCAGAGTTCGGATCTACCGGAAGGTGTTCCGCACGAACTTGTTCACCGCGATGATTTGGTCGTCCTCATCGACTGAAGTTCACCGACCCTGAACATCTTGAGTAATAGCCAGTAACTGACACAACCGATGACGACGCCCACTGTTACTCGAGCAAATGCGCCAGCTCCCGAATTCGAGCCAATGAAGTGGGCGGAGACGGCTACAAATACGGCCATGATTCCGGCGGCAGCGATAATTGTCCACAACGAACCGAGAACGGCGGTCGAATTAAATGCGGGGACTTTTCGGTGCAAGATAAATAGCGCCGCAATCGCCGAGATGACGTATGCAAGCGAAAATGCGATTCCAAGACCGAGAACGCCGTGGCTTCCCACCAACACGCAGGCGAAAAGGATGTTCAGTGCATTTTCGCCAAGATTGATGAAGAACGGTGTACGCGTGTCGTGTTGGGCGTAGAAGCCACGCAGGACAAAGAGGTAGAGAGAAAATCCAATGAGACCAAGCGATAGTCCGGCAAGTGCGCGGCCAGTATTCACTGCGGCAACTGCGTTGAAATTGCCATGCTGCAAGACGAGCCCAATGATCGGCCGGCTCAATATCAAAAGGCCGACTGCAGCCGGAATTGTAAACAACGCGGTTAGTCGAATTCCATAGTTCATGCGTTCGGAGAAACCGACAGAGTCGTTTCTGGAGGCGAACCGAGCCAGATCGGGGATGAATGTGGTGGCGATTGACACCGCGAGCAAACCGTGCGGCAACTGAAGAAGAATCATCGCCTTGGAATAGGCGTCGACATTTCCACTTCCGGGCGAGGCGAGATTCTTGATCACGACCAATGCAATTTGATTTGCCGCGACGTAGCCAAACGTCCACAGCGACAGAGTTATCAGTTTTCGCACCGCGGGATGCCTAAACCGAGGGCTAAATCTGAATACGACCCCGCTGCGACGAACGGCGATATACATCAGCATGGCCATGGCTACAACACCCAACGTTGAGCCAAGTCCGAGCAACCACTTGAATTCACTCCTATTCAATACGTCAAATATCGAGGGCGGTGAATCCGTCGTAGTCAAAGGTATCAACAACAGAAATCCGATCGTCACGCAGTTTGCAAGCACCGGCGACCAGGCGGCGGCGAAGAATCGTCGACGTGCGTTGAGGACGGCCGCTGCAAGTGCGCTTGCGCCATAGAAGAAGATCTGCACGAGGAAGATGCGGGCGAGAAGTGTTCCGGCGCGGCGGAATTGATCGACGTCCACACTTGATGCCGGATTCAAGGAAAAGAGGCGAAATATCAGGGGCGCCGCGAGCATGGCGAGAGCCGTGAATACGACGAGGACCACAAGCGTGACGCTGATAATCGACTCGCTTGCCTCGTGATCCTCATCGTCCAGATACCGAATGAACAATGGCACAAGGCTCGCCGACAAAACTCCGCCGATGAGCAATTCATAAACCGCGTTCGGCGCATTATTTGCTGCGTCGAACGCATCGGCGAGAGCGGTTTGACCGATCACGATGCCAAAAACAACGATGCGAATCAATCCCGTCACCCTCGAAATTGCAGTGCCTGTTGCAACGGTGAAATTGGAGCGCATCAGGCCGGATTCGGGATGCAACGTCGAACTGGATTCGGTCATGTTCATCACCATCGTACGCTGTTCGGTAGATATCAAAGAGAGACCAAACGATAGAGTTGCACCGATGGCAACACGCTTTGACTCGGTGCAAACTGTTCGCGATGGTCTAAAGGATGTCCATTACCTCGCCGATGAAGGAATTGCGGGTGTCGTGTTTCTCGCGCAACGACTTGGCAAACCGGTACTGATCGAGGGCCCCGCTGGAACTGGCAAAACCCAACTGGCCAAAAGTGTGGCCGAACTCATGGGCTCACGACTCATTCGGTTGCAATGCTACGAAGGACTCGACGAATCCAAGGCGCTGTACGAATGGAACTACAAGAAGCAATTACTGCGCATTCAGGCCGACAAGAACAGCGACGCATGGTCGGAAGTTCACGACGACATCTTTAGCGAAGAGTTTCTACTCACGCGACCGTTATTGGAAGCGATCAGTAGCGCAGAACCTGTGGTGTTGCTGATCGACGAAGTCGATCGTGTCGAAGTTGAGACCGAAGCATTACTGCTCGAAATACTTTCGGAATACCAGGTGTCGATTCCAGAACTCGGCACAATCGTGGCCAAGCAAATTCCAATGGTCTTCCTCACGTCGAATAACACCCGCGAATTATCCGAAGCCCTCAAGCGTCGCTGTCTGTATCTCCATGTTGACTACCCGGACTTGGAGCGAGAAAAAGAGATCGTATTGACAAAGGTTCCCGATATTTCGCAGAATCTCGCCGACCAGATTGCCCGTATCGTGCGCAGCATCCGCCAATTGGATTTGAAAAAGGCCCCATCTGTTAGCGAGACACTTGATTGGGCACGAACCTTGATGCTGCTCGGAATCGAGCACATAGATGCGCAGGAAGCAAAAGATACCCTCCACGTACTCTTGAAGTACCAGACCGACATTGCCAAAGCGGCCAAGGAATTGTCGGTCGACAAGTGAGCTAACACCGTGCCCGTACTCGACTTGTTGTCGGGATTCATCGTGGAATTGCGCAATGCCGGGCTACCGGTCAGCCTCACCGAAAACTTGGACGCAATGGAGGCAGTTAAAGAAATTCCGATCGAGGATCGCCAAGCATTCAAATATGCGTTGGGCGCGACGTTGGTCAAAAGCAATTCGCATTGGCGGGCATTCGAAACAATCTTTGAGGTCTATTTTTCACTCCGCGGTCCGGAATACAACATCTCGGATGATCCCAATGCGACGGAAGAAGATCGCTTGCGTCAGGCCGAAGAGCAACAACGCCAAGGCGAGGGCAAGGGATCAGCCGGAGGGGGAATGGATTCCCTGACGCCCGAAGAAATTGCAGCCATGCTCATGCGCGCACTCATGAGCGGCGATCAGGCGATGATGCGAGCCCTAGCAAGACAGGCCGTCCAGCGATTTGCAGGAATGGAGCCTGGTCGGCCGGTCGGAGGCACGTATTACCTGTACCGAACCCTGCGCAATCTCGATCTCGACAACATGTTGGAGAAGTTAATGCAGGCAAATCGAGACCTCGCCCAGCAGGAACTGACAAAACTAGAAGAGCGATTGGAGAAAGACGAGTACCAGTCTCGAATCGAAAATTTCAAACAGGAAGTGGAAGCCGAAATACGTCGCAGGCTTGTGGCGGACAGGGGAGCCGAAGCCATGGCCAAGACCCTGCGCAAGCCATTGCCCGAAGATGTCGAGTTCATGCATGCGAGTCGCGAAGAGATGCAGAGTCTGAAGAAGGCGCTCTATCCGTTAACACGAAAATTGGCCGCTCGTCTCACTCGCAAGCGTCGTCACGGGCGAAAAGGTCCACTTGACTTTCGCAACACCATTCGGCACTCGATGGGTTATGGCGGAGTACCAGCCGACCCAAAATTTCGATATCCGAGACCGGCAAAACCAGAACTCATGGTTGTCGCAGACATTTCCGGAAGCGTGGCCGCGTTTGCCCGATTCACTCTCATGCTTGTATACGCAATTCAAGGACAATTTTCCAAGGTTCGCTCGTTTGTGTTTATTGATGGTGTCGACGAGGTGACTTCGTTTTTTAAATCGACCGAGGACATTGCCGAAGCGATTCACAGGGTGAATACGGAGGCCGACGTTGTGTGGGTCGATGGTCACAGCGACTATGGCCATGCCTTCGATGTCTTTTGGGAACGTTATGGCAAAGACATTTCCTCAAAGACAACCGTATTGCTGTTGGGCGACGCACGAAATAACTATCACGCTCCTCATTCGTGGGTCGTCAAAGAAATGAAGAAGCGGGCCCGACACGTGTATTGGCTAAACCCAGAGCCGCGCTCGTATTGGGACACGGGAGACTCCATCGTCGGAGAGTATGGCGGTTTTACCGACGGCGTGTACGAGTGTCGCAACCTTCGACAACTCGAAAGTTTTGTCGAGAAACTTGCATGACTTCGACGCGAGTCGTGCTTGTCCGTCACGGAGAATCGCAAGCAACTGTCAACCAGGTCTTGGGTGGTCCGCGTTCGTGCACCGGTCTGTCCGATCTGGGTCGATTGCAGGCAGAGCGTCTTCGTGATCGATTGAGCCAAGCGGGCGAGATAACCGTCGATTCGCTGTATTCGAGCGCATATCCGCGAGCATTGGAGACCGCAGAGATTCTCCGCCAAGCATTTGGCGGATTGGAGATCACCATTGATCAGGGATTTGGCGAACACGATCCAGGTCCAGAGTGCGATGGATTGACATATCATGAATTTGTACGTCGGCACGGTCGTCCAGATTGGAGCGCAGACCCAAACGCAGAATTTTTTCCTGGGGGAGAAACCATCTCGGCGTTTCACGCCAGGGTGGGTGCGTCGTTTGATGCGTTGACCCAAAGTCATGTCGGCGAAACCGTAGTCGTGGCCTGCCATGGCGGGGTGGTGGATGCGGTGTTACGTCGAACGCTCGGCACACCGCCGACGGGAAAATTTGAGATTCATACGAAGAACTGCTCTCTCACCGAATTTGCCGAGATTCGTAGAGGTCACTGGGCGCTACTGCGTTACAACGACCATGCCCACTTGTACGGCCTGCCAGCGTCGACGATTTCGGGACTCGTCGCCAAGTAGCCGCATTCTGGTGAGGCAAAATGGCGTGGTGCGCTCACTTCCGATCGTCGTCGTAGGTGCAGGGTCGGCCGGTGCGGTTATCGCATCGCGATTGTCGCAACTTGAGTCGAATCACGTTCTCCTTTTGGAAGCCGGTGTCGACGACGTGGAGTCCACGCGCGACCCACGAATCTCTGGAACCGATTATCTCAGAGCGCTAGAGGTACCCGGCCGCGTTGATCGGAATGTGTCCGTAACCAGGACCTCCGAACAAGGGCCGGTGCCGTATGTGCAGGGCAGGGGTGTCGGCGGGAGCTCGATGATCAATGGGCTGGTCGGCATGTGGGGGATGCCTGACGATTACAACACGTGGGAGAGCGACTTTGGGTGCATCGGTTGGTCATGGTCAAAAGTCGGCCCGATATTTCGGTCGTTGCCAATTTCTCTGTATCAGGTTCCACCAATGGATTGGGGTGCAGCCGACCATCTCCTCGCCGGTGCGGCGGCGGACTGTGGAACTGCACTTGTTGCGGATGTGAGTCGAACATCGATGGATGGATTCGGCGCGGCGCACTTGACTATTGCCAATCGGCGAAGAGATTCGGTGAGCGATGTATATCTGAAAACGGCGCGAAATCGCCCCAACCTAGACGTCCGACCCAATTCGTTGGTCAGCCGGATCCTATTCATTGGCAATTCTGCGACAGGAGTACAACTCGACGATGGACAGGAACTTGAGGCCCAAGCGGTCATAGTTTGCGCCGGAGCAATTCACTCGCCCTCAATCCTGCAGAGAAGCAATGTGCAATTGCCAGGAATCGGATTTGGTCTCAGCGACCACGTGGCGATCGCATTCGATCTGAAAGTAAGTGAGGCGGTATCAAGTGACACGGTGACCAACACGCTGATACGAGCATCGTCGAGTCAAGGTGATGGCGACATTCAGATCCTGCCAATGAATCGGGCGAGCGACGATTCCTCAAATGTGGTAATTAGCGTCGCACTTATGCAAGTTCGATCTCGTGGCTCGGTCACATCGACCGGTAGCAATACAGAAATTGCGCCGACAGTGAATTTCAACATGCTCAGTGAGTCTTCCGATATTCACCGGTTAAACGATGGCGTGAAATTGCTGCTCAATCTGGTCGGGAGCCCAACGATTCGGGAACGGACGCTGGGGGTTTACTGCGACTCAATCGGTACACCGGCTGAGTCGCTACGCGATATGAGCGCAACCCAACTTGCCGATTGGACTCGACACCACATTGGAAATTATTTTCACGCCGCTGGTTCCTGTCGAATGGGGTCTGTGACCGATGAAATGGCGGTTGTCGACAACTCCGGACGAGTTATCCGCTACGACAACCTTTGGGTCTGCGATGCGTCGATCATGCCAACACTGCCTCGTGCAAATACACACCTACCAGTCGTGATGATGGCGGAGGTAGTCGCCTCCAACATTTCTCGATCGTTCAATTAGCGATCCAATTTTTGGAGCGCTCAACCCCCCGAGCCCATTCGACATATCCAGCGTCTGGAACATCGCCAGCCGGTTCGAATTGCTTTTCGAGTTGCCAGGATTGAGCTATTGCGTCGACAGACGGCCAAATTCCTTCGGCCAGCCCGGCCAAGTACGCGGCCCCCAGAGAAGTTGCCTCAAGATCCGTTGGCCGCAAGACATTTACTCCGAGAAGGTTCGCTTGAAATTGCAACAGAAAATCCATGACGGCGGCGCCTCCGTCGACTCGCAAGTCGCGAATTGAGACCCCCGAAGCCTGCGACATGGCGTCAACTACATCGCGAGTTTGGTATGCAATTGATTCGACGACAGCCCTTGCGATGTGAGCGCGTGTCGTGCCCCGCGTAATTCCCATGATTGTTCCGCGCGCTTGTGGATCCCACCACGGGCTGCCCAAACCTGTAAACGCGGGAACGACGACAACACCACCTGAATCCGCGACGCTCGTCGCCAGCGGCCCGATGTCTGACGACTGATCGATGATATTGATACCATCGCGAAGCCATTGGATGGCCGCGCCTGTGGCAAAAATCGCACCCTCTAGCGCGTACGTTGGTTTTCCGTCGCCCAGCACCCATGCGACCGTGGTGAGCAATCCTTCCTTGGCGGTTGGAGGGGCATTACCCACATTCATCAACACGAAACTTCCGGTGCCATACGTATTCTTGGCACTGCCGAGACCGAAACATGCTTGACCGAACAGCGCCGCTTGCTGATCCCCGGCGATTCCCGAAATTGGAATTCCCGAAGGCAAGCCACTCTTTGAGGAGGTCACGCCGCATCGACTGCTGGATGGAACAACTGATGGCAGCGACGCGAGGGGAACTTTGAATGTTTCGCAGAGTTCCTCGTCCCAGCGCATTGTGTTGATATCGAACAGCATCGTCCGCGAGGCGTTTGATGGATCGGTGACATGACTCGCTCCTGCCGTCAATTTCCAAATGATCCACGAATCGATCGTGCCAAAGGCAAGGTTGGAGTCGAGAGGAACCTTGCCGGATGAGAGCAACCATTCCGCCTTCGTGGCGGAAAAGTATGGATCGAGTACGAGGCCGGTTCGCTGCCGAATCGTCGGCAAGAATTCACCGAGTTCGATGCAGCGTTTCGCCGTCCGGCGATCCTGCCACACGATCGCCCGGTGGTACGGAACTCCCGTTCGTCGATTCCAGGCAACAATTGTTTCTCGCTGGTTGGTAATGCCAATTGCGGCGATTTTCTCGTCAACTTGACCGATGACGTCGCGCAAGGTAGCCGCCACGACCGTCCAAATCTCATTCGCATCGTGTTCGACCCAACCGGGTTGCGGGAAAAACTGAGTGAACTCTCGATACGACGAAAGCGAATCACGACCATCCGCGAAGATTGCTCGTGAACGAACACCCGTGGTGCCCGCATCAATTGCGATGACCACACTCATTGACGTGCAATCTAGTCGTCTACGGTTGGACGACGGTCGTAGTAGTTGTTGTGCTTGTCGAAGGCAGGAGGATTTCTTGTTTATCCGGATCGATATCGCGTGGGCGGTGATCGGGTGAAATGCCACACGCACCAAGAGCAACAGAAATCAGAGAAATGACCGCAATGCGCCGCAAGGTAATCATCTGGATGTCTCGCCGGTGCGAAAGGCAATTGGAAGTTCAACGATAAACCGGGCGCCGGTTTGACCGTCACGTCGATTCTCCGCCCACACGCGTCCCCCGTGCAAAGCGACATGCTCCCTTGCTAGGGCTAGGCCGAGACCAGCGCCTTCCGACGCACTTCGTCGCCCTGATGTACCGCCTCGCGAAAATCGTTCAAAGATGAGATCGAGTTCTTCGTCGGCCAGTCCAACTCCGTCATCTTGAACAATGATCCATACCGTGTCCGACAATTCGTCGGAGTCGCCGTGAGTGATGATGATGCTTGCTTTTCCTCCGCTGTGAAGTCGCGCGTTGTCGATGAGGTTGGCCATAACCCTTGCCAGCCGACGGCGATCCCCACTGATGACAAGTTGGAGAAGGTCGGGATCGCAAAATATTTCGGTTTCCGGAAGACTGCTGATCGAGACCGCTTGATGGACAAATTCATTGAGAACTAGATTCTCTCGAAGCAGACGAATAGCGCCGGCATCAAACCGCGAGATTTCCAGTAGGTCCTCGACCAAACCTTGAAATCGAATGACGTCGCCGACGAGTAGATCGAGAGCCGCCTTTGATCGTTCGGGAAGCTCATCGCGCCTCGCCATCATCACTTCGGCCGATGCAGACAAAGTCATGAGCGGCGATCGCAACTCGTGGCTCACATCGGAAGTAAATCGCGCGTCCCGTTCGACGCGCTGTTGCAGGGCTACGACCATGTCGTTGAATGAGTTTGTCAGAACCTGAAGGTCTGGATCGTCGGTTGGCTCGAGGCGGGTATCGAGTCGACCATCGGCGATCGCTCGTGCGGCGACGGCGGCGCTTGCGAGCGGGCGGACGACTCTTCTGGACGCAATCGCCCCGAGGCAGATTCCAACGAGTGTTGTGATGATGGTCGAAAGCAAGAGGGCGAGCCGAACGCTGTGAAGTGTCCTCGAGACTTCCGAAAGGCTGTTCAGTTCGAAATAGGAAGCATTAATTTGAGGGAGCGGAATTCCAATTATCAGCGCACTTGAACCGCGATACTCGATGATCATTCGACTGGCGAGAAATTCGTCGATGACTCGAGTCTGCAATAAAGGCGGAATTTGATTGGGTCCAAAGAGGGGACTTGAGGTGCTCCAAAGGTTGTGAAACAACAGAAGGCGTTCGGGCGCACCAAGTTGGTCGAGTGAATCGTTCACTGCGGTCGGATCGACTATCAAGTCGCGCTGGACTCGACGTGCATTTACATACGCCTGATTGACCGTCGCCGTTTCTCGCTGCTTGACGAGACTCGACTTGGTAATGCCATATGTTGTGAAGGCGAGAATGACCGACAAGATGAGCGCACCTGCGCCAAACGTCAAAAGAATGCGATTGCTCAGGCCGAGACTGGGAAATTTCCGCAATTTGAATCCAGTCACGGCTGAAGTCGGTAGCCGAGTCCGCGCACGGTAACCACATGTTGCGGGTTGGCCGGATCTGTCTCGACTTTCATACGCAATCTTCGAATGTGAACGTCGACCAGTCGGCCGTCGCCAAAGTACCCGTACCCCCACACTTTGTCGAGAAGGGCTTCCCGACTAAATACTCCTACGGGGTTGTGGGCGAGTTCGCACAAAAGTCGAAATTCGGTCTTGGTCAACTGCACTTCGCGTTTATCAAGAAGGACCTTGCCTTCGTCCGGAATGATTTCGAGATTTCCGAACCTCAATCGCGAATGACCTGGCGCCGATGGACGAACACGGCGAAGCAAGGCTCGGATCCGTGCGGAAAGTTCCTTCGGAGCAAACGGTTTGGTCAGATAATCGTCCGCGCCCGCCTCAAGCCCCGCTACTACGTCATGGGTATCAACTCTCGCCGTAACCATGACAATTGGAACATCGCTTGATTCGCGAATGTTTCGACACAGTTGGAAGCCGTCGATGCCGGGGAGCATGATGTCGATGAGCACCACGTCGGCGGGAGTTTGATTGAAAGTGATGAGAGCCTCTTCTCCACTGGATGCCTCATCGACGGTCCAACCCTCATCTTCAAGTGCGAGTTTGACGGACGCCCGAATTCTCTCGTCGTCTTCGACGGTCAGTATGCGCGTCACGGCGTCATTCTTGTCCAACGTGCGTGCTCGAGTCGACAATCAATTTGGCGAGTTCGTCAAAAATGTCTGGCACTGCCACAAGCAACTGCGATGGTGTCACGGGTTGGCCAACAAAATTGCCCGTTCGACAGCCGGCCTCTCTGGCGATCAGTTCGCCTGCAACGAAATCCCATGGAGCAAGATTTTCCTCAAAGTATGCATCAAATCGCCCGCACGCGACGTAACACAAGTCGATTGAGGCCGCACCGAGCCTGCGAATGTCTCGAACTAGATGAATCAATTGCGCAATTCGCTGGGCCTGCACTGTGCGTGAGGCCGATGAATAGCTGAATCCAGTCGACAGCAATGCATGAGCAAGGACAGCGGACGAGTTGCAGTGGATTGGCGACCCATTCAGGTGTGCTCCCTCTCCGCGAATCGCGGTGAACAGTTCATCAAGCGCAGGGATGTAAACGACGCCTGCGAGCGTTCCCGATTCGTCGGTTGCTCCAATTGAGACTGCCCAATTTGGAAGCGAATAGAGAAAGTTTGTCGTGCCGTCGATGGGATCGATGTACCAGGTAACGCCACTCGTGCCCGGATCAAACGTCCCTTCCTCGCCAACAATGGCGTCATCCGGGCGACTAAGAGTGAGACCTTCGACGATTAATTTTTCGGAGGCTTTATCGAATTCGGTGACCATGTCTGTGCTTGTGGTTTTAGTTTGAACATCTCCAATTCCCGCCCGACGACCGAGCAGGGCCATGGTGCCTGCCTGACTAGCAAGGGTCGAAGCAATGTCGACCAATTCCTGACCGAGCCCTGCCTCATTGGATTTCATCGAGAATGGGGCTCTCGGTCGGCAAGTTCCCGCCATTCACCGGCCGCCCGTAAAACCAAAACAGTGACGATGCTCATTCCACCTGCACCGATGATTCCGCCAAGTAAAAGACCCAAGCCAATGGGGACATCGCAATTGCCGCTGCATTGAAGATCGATCAGCGCGGACCCAATCAATGCTCCGGCGATGCCGGCGACAAGTATCGCGATAAATGCGACAAGTCGCGCCTTAGGCGATGGCAACGCGGAAAGCGAACGATTGGTTCCAGTCGGTGTCACGATTACTCCATCGTAGGGTTTACTGCTTCACGGGTTCTGTATCGTTCGACATAGTGCGCACGATTCTTCATGTTGATATGGACATGTTCTACGTGGCGGTCGAATTACGCCGCCGCCCCGAACTTGTCGGCAAGCCCGTTGTCGTCGGCGCTAGCGGTGCCAGAGGGGTAGTCGCCGCCGCATCGTATGAGGCACGCCGTTTCGGAATATTTTCGGCGATGTCTTCGGCGCAAGCACGGCGACGTTGTCCCGAGGCGATATTTCTTCCAGGAGATCAGAAACTGTATAGCGAGGTAAGCGCCGAGGTCTTCAATGTCTTTCACGAATTCACACCATTGGTCGAAGGGTTATCTCTAGACGAGGCATTCCTTGATGTGACAGGAGCTATGAAATTGTTCGGTAACGGGTTTCACATTGCCAACGAGATTCGACGTCGAGTCAGAGAAGAAACGCAACTGGAGTGCAGTGTCGGTGTCGCATCGAGCAAGTTCATCGCCAAACTGGCATCCAAGGCGGCCAAGCCTCGTGCCACCGCCAATTCGGTCGAAGCAGGCGCTGGTGTCGTCGAAGTACTTCCTGGTGACGAACTCACTTTTCTCCGACCTCTCAAAGTTGGGATGTTATGGGGGGTTGGGCCAGTCACTCTCGAGAAATTGCAGCGCCTCGGAGTAACGACAGTAGAGGAGTTGGCCCGTTTTGATTTGCGAACGTTGCAGACGATGATCGGTCAGGCCCACGGCCAGCACCTGCACGATCTGGCAAATGCCCGCGATGACCGACCTGTTGTTGCGGATGGCGATACAAAATCGATCGGGCATGAAGAGACTTTTAGCGACGACATTTATAGTCGTGAAGAAGTAAAAACCCACTTGGTCCGGCTCGCCGATTCTGTAGCTAGGCGGTGTCGAAGCGAAGGAGTTTCGCCCAGAACCTGCACCATAAAATTGAAATTCCGCGATTTTCGATTAATTACGAGATCGCGGACCTCGGCCACACCACTTTCCTCTGCTCAGGCCATGATTCGATTGGTCGAGTCGGCACTGGATGAAATCGATTTCCAAGAAGGGGTGCGACTTGTCGGATTTTCAACTCGCAACTTTTCTGAGCCAACCAGTCAAGCAAGCCTCTTTGACGACAACGCTGGAGCCAACGAGGCGGCGGATTTGGATGCGACATGGGCAGATGCGACCTCCGCAATTGATGAGATTCGGCAACGATTTGGCTCATCGGCGATTCGCCCTGCCAGCACGTTGAATACAGATCGCGAACCTGGCTCGTCGCCTTGGGGACCGTCGCGACAACCAAATAGCCGGGCTACGACCGAAGACTAGAAGTTCAGACCGACCCCGATTGCCCCCATGTAAGTCCGAGCGCGATTGACCAGATCGCAAATGGCAAAAGAGGTCCGACTGCCCATCCGAGAAGCAGAAATACGGCGATAATCCACCCAGTGATCGACATCCAACGAGGCAGAACTCCAATACGCTTCCCAATTTGACCAATTAATACGACTGCGATCGCCAGTGGAACTACGGCCACAAACAGCGTTACGGATCCGGCTTGGGCGAGGCCGGCCTGAACGCTGGTTTCGATACCGGTATCGTCCGTAATCGCACCAAGAGCGGTAGTGAATGGCACGGTGAGTAATAAACCGGCCGCCGTTATCAAGCCTGCGGCCGAGACAAGTCCGAACGCTGTGGCTAGGTCGCGACGGGACCTTTGCTGATGGTCGGAAACTGACTCGCGCATCGCCATCACCAAACACACCAACATGACCGAAGCGATAATTAGTCCCATCCCACCGATCCCGTCGCGAATCATTTGAGCGTCATTGCTGAAGTGAATGTCGTATGTGGCGGTCGAATCGGCCGTGCTTCCAAGAAGCGTTCCGAGTAGCCCGATGCTCACAAGGAATGCAATACCGAGGCCGACAGCAGGGGCTCGAAGAGGACGCTTCATCCGACTCATAGGTACTCCTAGATGGGTTACGACGGTCGCCACGGGGCGCTACGGCAATACTTACATAGATACAAAAAATAATCGTGATGCCTGCGTTGTCCTAGTTGACGATTCGTGCGAGAATGGAAGCAAAGAGGAGTCCACGTGGCATTGTCAGATAACGAACAGCGAATTCTTCGGCAGATCGAAGAACAACTTGAAACGGACCAGCGATTCGCCCAGGCGGTTTCGCCCTCCGGTCTGTATCGCCACTCCGCGCGAACCGTTCGATGGGCGGTGCTAGGAGTCTTGGCCTCGCTGGTCGCCACAATCGCGCTTCTGCAGATCCATTACATGCTCGCATTTGTAGGTTTTCTCGGCATGCTTTTCTTTGTGCTCATGATCGAGCGACAGTTACGCGCAATTGGCAAGGCGGGCATCCAAGATATTGCGGCCACAATCCGAACATCGCGTCTCAATGCGCAAAGTATTCGCGAAAAATTTTCCCGCGGCGCCTGAAGCATTTCTAGCCGTTGATATCGGCGGCACAAAGCTCGCCGTTGGTTTCGTCACCTTGGATGGCGAGCTCGTCGCCAGGTCTCAGGTTCCAACGCCAGAACGCGATGTTTGGGGTGCACTTAGTTCACTAATCGAGACGCAACGGGCCGTCTCGAATTTCAATTTGATTGCTTGTGGGGTTGGTTGTGGGGGACCGATGACACGAGATGGAAATCTTGTATCGACCCTTCACATTCCTGATTGGCGAGATTTTCCATTGCATGAAAAGTTGCGCCAACTCACGGGACTCGATACGTATATATATAACGACGCCCAAGCACTCGTTCTTGGTGAACAGTGGCGCGGCGCCGCCCAAAGCGAGCAAAATGTCCTTGGCATGGTGGTATCGACTGGCGTTGGAGGCGGAATCATTTCCGATGGAACGCTTTTACGCGGGCGACTCGGCAACGCCGGACACATCGGCCACGTCATTGTTGAGCCAAATGGGCGCCTTTGTGCGTGCGGATCGCGGGGATGTCTGGAGGCGTATGCATCAGGTAGTGCGATTGCCAAGTTCACTGGAAGGCCCGCGGCAGAGGCGACGAGCGAGGTCGTTGCGCACGCAGGTCAACTCGTTGGGCGGGCAATCGTTGCGGTCGCCACAATCGTCGATGCGACATTGGCCGTCGTCGGCGGGTCGGTCGCTCTTGGATTTGGAGCACCGTTCTTTTCCGCAGCCCAACAAGAAATCGATTCACTTGCGCGACTCGATTTTTTATCTGGCTTGAAGGTCGTGCCAGCCGGTTTAGGCCACTCTGCGCCGCTCATCGGGGCCGCAGCAGTTGCCAAGTACGGGCGTGAACGGCAAGTGCAAAGCAACTAGCGTGAACTGAATGAGGCCGACATACAGTCCACAAGCCGAGGAATACCGCGAAAAAGTTCAGGCTTTCCTGGCCGAGAAATTGCCGGCCAACTGGAAGGGAATTGGTTCCCTTACCGGTGCGGAACTCGAACACTTTGTCAAAGAGTGGCGCGCGACCCTCGCCTCGTCTGGGTTCTTGGCCACGGGCTGGCCAGTCGCTTATGGCGGCGGAGGCTTGTCCGCACTCGAGCAAGTAATAGTGGCCGAAGAGTTTGCCCGGGCGGGCGTGCCAACCGGGGGACCCAACGATGCCTTCAGCATCCAGATGCTCGGCAATACCTTGCTCATGTTTGGCACGGAGGAACAGAAGAAGTATTACCTGCCTCGGATTATCTCGGGCGAAGACACATGGTGTCAGGGATATAGCGAACCAAATGCGGGAAGTGATCTGAGCAATGTCGGTCTGCGCGCCGAATTAGACGGCGACCAATGGATTTTGAATGGGCAAAAAATTTGGACCTCGTCCGGTCACCTTGCCGATCACATATTTACGCTTTGTCGGACCGATCCCACCGCTCCGAAACATAAGGGAATCTCATTCATTCTTGTTGATATGCGTCAACCGGGAATTGAAGTGCGGCCGATCAAGATGCTTTCAGGAGAGAGCGAATTCAACGAGGTCTTTTATACAGATGCCGTCGTGCCAAAGGAAAATGTTGTTGGGGGAGTGAACAATGGGTGGGCGGTGGCAATGGGACTGCTCGGCTTTGAACGAGGCGAAGCGGCGGCTACCGCACCAATCCGATTTCAGGCCGAATTTGATCGCGTAGTGAAATTGGCTGAGCAGTACGGCGTCACAGACGATCCGCGAATTCGACAACGCTTGGCGTGGTGTTATTCAAAGGTGCAGATCATGAGATATCTGGGGCTGCGAACATTGACAAAGTTTCTCGCCGGTCATCATCCTGGGCCGGACGGCGCGATTTCGAAGTTGTATTGGAGCGAGTATCACAAGGTCGTCACCGAACTTGCCATAGATATTCTCGGCGCCGACGCGTTGGTGCCGGTAGGTCGGAAGCCATCCAGTTCGTTTGGGACGGACGATGCGGGAGTGGCAAATAGTTCGATGAGTTGGGCGATGACATTTCTGAACGCGCGTGCGGGAACGATCTATGCCGGATCTTCTCAGATCCAACGCAATATCATTGGAGAAATGGTGCTTGGCCTACCAAAGGAACCCAAACCGATTTGAGTTTATGATGTCAAAGCGAAATCTTCTTCGAATCTGCACTGCGATTGCGTTGCGGCCGAGCCTGTGGTTGACTGCCTGCCGACAAAGTTTGCGTTTGGCACGTCACGATTGGTGGAAGTCTGCGCCGTTTCTTCCACTGCCGTCACATTCATATTTGGAGTTTCGATTGGTAACCCAATACGGGTCGACAAGTGCCACTCCACAGGCCGCCGATGTTTTGGACTATCTCGAGTGGTGTAGGGGTTGGGAAAGTACCAACAAGCCCATGCATGGGCGACGCGGTTAACCCATGCGAAGTGCGCTCGTTCTCAACGCAACGTTCGAGCCGCTGAGCATCGTCTCTGCCCGCCGTGCGGTTTGGCTGGTGCTTTCCGATAAGGCGGAGATTGTCGAAGACGATGGTTCCGTGGTTCACTCCGTGTCGATAACCATTCCAGGACCGCTGGTGATTCGGCTCCGCTACCTGGTCAAGGTTCCCTATCACCGGCGAACGGCTTTGTCTCGACGTGCGGTGTTCGCTCGTGACGATCACCGATGTCAATACTGCGGCGGAATGGCCGACAGTATCGATCACGTCATGCCACGCTCACGTGGCGGAATGCATGTATGGGAAAACGTAACCGCCGCTTGTAGAGGTTGCAATTTGCGCAAGCGAGACCGCACACCCGAAGAGGCTGGGATGAGATTGTCGAGCAAACCGCGCGCTCCTCGGGAACTGGCATGGATCGCCGTCTCCGTCGGACGCGTGCCAGATGCGTGGAAGCAATATCTTGCAGTCGCCTCTTAAGGCGGACTGGCAGGTTCACAACGTAACTCTCTCGGCGTCGGAGATGCATTCGCGGGATTTGCCCGCGCAGCGAGGGATTTGGAACGTAGCAATCGCCAACACGGCCTTGGTATTGGGGTCCAGTCAAAACATCAATGTCGTTGATCAAGTGGCGTGCAGACAAGCCAATGTCGAAGTTGTTCACCGCCGGACAGGTGGGGGTGCGGTGTATCTGGCGCTCGGCGAACATTTATGGGTGGATGTGGTCGTGCCGCGGGGTGATCCACTGTGGAGCGACGATGTCGTGATTTCGTCACAGTGGATTGGCGATGTGTGGAGTCGAGTGTTGACAAATATTGGACAGTCGCACATGACGGTTCATCGACGGGGAATCGAATCTTCAACTTGGTCAGACCTCATCTGTTTCGCCGGCGTCGGACCGGGTGAGGTGCTCATCGATAGAAAAAAAGTAGTCGGCATTAGCCAACGGCGAACGAGTCAGGCCGCTCGATTTCAATGCTTCATCCATCGAAATTGGACACCGGAGAATTTTGTTCCACTCTTCGCCCAACCGCGACCGAGCGTCGAGGAATTATCGGACGTGGTGGCGGTTATCGACCGCGAGCCGACACAATTGTTTGAAGCCTTTGTTGGCGCGCTGAACGAGTTGTGATTGCGTTCCTA